>NZ_CP034279.1:6900000-7078240 GCF_009739905.1 Streptomyces ficellus
TGGGGGGCGGGACGGTCCGCGAACAGATGGGACGGCATGTCGTACTCCGATACGGGCGCGGCGGCCAGGGTCTGAAACTGAGGACCGGTTACGACTGTTGCACAGGCGGAGAGGGCCTGTAAGAGGTTTGGCAACACTCGATACGGTGGTGCTTCTGGCATATGTCAAAGGCCTGACGGGAGCCGGTCACGTGCGCCGGGCGTGCGCCGGGGCGCGCCAGATGGTCTACCCGGGAGTAGGGCCGGCCGACGCATCACGGCAGGATCGCGTCGACGTAACCGCCGTCCACCCGCAGCGCCCCACCGGTCGTGGCCGAGGCCTGCGGGGAACTCAGGTAGACCACCATGTGCGCGATCTCCTCCGGCTCGATCAGCCGTTGCAGCAGGGACTGGGGCCGGTGCTCGCGCATGAAGGCCCGCTGGGCCTCCTCCCAGGGCAGGTCCCGGTCCACGAGTTCGTACACGAACTCCTCGACGCCACCCGTGTGGGTGGGTCCGGCAATCACCGAGTTGACGGTGACGCCCGTCCCGGCGGCCTCCTTGGCGAACCCGCGGCTCACCGCCAGCAGCGCCGTCTTCGACATGCCGTAGTGGATCATCTCGGCGGGGGTCACGACGGCCGAGTCGCTCGCGATGTACTGCACCCGTCCCCAGCCGCGGCTCGTCATGCCCGGCAGGTACGCCCGGGTCAGCCGTACCGCCGCGAGCACGTTCACCTCGAAGTAGCGCCGCCACTCGTCGTCGGTGATCTCCAGGGCGGGCCGCGACTCGAAGATGCCCAGGTTGTTGACGAGGACGTCCACCTCGGGCAGCAGCTCGACCGCCAGCCCGGCGCCCTCCTCCGTCGCGATGTCCGCGGCGACCGGGACCACCTCCGCGTCGGGGACCTCCGCCCGCAGCCGCTTCACGGCCGCCGTGACGCTGTCCGACGTGCGGCCGTTGACGGCGACCGTCGCCCCCGCGCGGGCCAGGGCCGTGGCGATCGCCGCGCCGATGCCCTGCGTCGAACCGGTGACCAGCGCCGTCCTGCCCGTGAGGTTCACCTGCATCCGCCCGGTTTCCCTTCTCGTGTGCGGTCCCCCGCGTCCCATGGTGCCCTTCCGTCCCCCTCCGCATGCCCGGCGCGAGGATGACGTGGACCGCCGCTCAGCGGGTACCCGGACCTCTCCCGGCCCCCGCCCCCGGTCAGGGCCGGGACCGGATCGAGCCGTAGCCGTCGGAGGGCAGGAGCCGTGAACATGAACGCCGGCAAGCGGGTCGTCGTCACTGGTGCCACCGGAAATGTCGGCACCAGTGTGGTGGCGGCCCTCGCGGAGGACCCGCAGATCTCGTCCGTACTGGGCCTCGCCCGCCGGGTGCCCGGCTGGTCGCCGCCGAAGACCGAGTGGGCCCGGGTGGACCTCCGCGAGGAGACCGACCTGGTCCGGCACTTCGAGGGCGCGGACGCCGTGATCCACCTCGCCTGGGCCTTCCAGCCCACGCACGATCCGCGCGCCACCTGGCGCACCAACGTGCTCGGCAGCCTCCAGGTGTTCCGGGACGTCGCCGCCGCGGGCGTGCCGGCGCTCGTCCACGCCTCGTCGGTCGGCGCGTACTCGCCCGGGCCGAAGGACGGCACGGTCGACGAGTCCTGGCCCACGCACGGCTGGCCGGAGGCCGCGTACACCCGGGAGAAGGCCTACCTCGAACGCGTACTGGACGCCTTCGAGGGCCGCAACCCGGGGGTGCGGGTGGTACGGATGCGGCCGGCCTTCCTGTTCAAGGAGGAGTCGGGCAGCGAACAGCGGCGGATCTTCGCGGGCCGCTTCGTCCCCGGGCAGCTCGCCGGGCCCCGGACCATCCCCGTCGTGCCGGACATCCCCGGACTGCGCTTCCAGGCCCTGCACACCGACGACGCCGCCGAGGCCTACCGGCTCGCGATCGCCAAGGACGTGAGCGGCGCCTTCAACCTGGCCGCCGAGCCCGCTCTCGACGCCCGCCGGCTCGCCGAGCTGCTCGACGCGCGGGTGGTCCGCCTGCCGCGCCCGGCGATCCGGGCCGCGCTGGCGGCCGGGTGGGGACTGCGGCTGATCCCGGCCTCCCCGCAGCTCTTCGACGCCGTGCTGCACCTGCCGCTGCTGGACTGCACGCGCGCCCACCAGGAGCTGGGCTGGCGCCCCCGGCGCACCTCCCTGGAAGCCGTCGAGGAGATGCTGGAGGGGATGCGCAACGGCGCCGGCATGGACACCGCGCCCCTCGCCGGCCGCAAGGCGAGCTGACCGCCCCCGGACCGTCCCCGGCCGCAGGTGGATCCGGCGCCCGCAGCGGGCAGACCGACTAAGAGGAGCAGGACGCCCCGGCGTCCCCGCGCGCTCATCCACTCGGCCGGCCAAGGGGGGCAGCGATGCCGGACAGACGTCCTCGCGGATACCAGCCCGACTGGCAACCGCGCCCTGCCACCCAGGAGTTGCTCGCCGCCGTCGAGTTGATCCTCGGAAGGTACGCCGCACAACTGCCGCTGACCATCCGTCAGATCTGGTACGCGGCCGTCTCCAACGGTGTCCTCGTCCGGCAGGAACGTACCTACAAGCGCCTGGTCGACGTCCTCGGGATGGCCCGCCGCTCCGGCCGCATCTCCTGGCTGGCCATCGGCGACAACACGGACACCGCGGTGGAGCCCGTCGCCTACGACGGCCCCGACGGGTTCCGCGCGGCGCGCCTGGCGGCCGCCCGGGGCTTCCGGCTCGACCGCCAGGCCGGCCAGGAGGCCAGGCTGGAGGTCTGGTGCGACACCGCGGGCCTGGTGCCCCAGCTGGCCACGGTCACCGACCCCTGGGGCGTCCCCGTCTACGTGTCCGCGACCGGGCTGTCCGGCAAGCGCGCCGCCGCCCAGCGGGCGGCCGCCGGCGGCCACGCCACCTTACGGATCATGGTCGTCGGCGACTGGGACCCCACCGGGGTGCACCTGTTCGCGGCACTCGCCGAGGACGTCACCGCCTTCGCCGCGATCGACGCCCCGGACGTGACCGTGCGCTTCGACCGGCTCGCCGTCACCGAGAGCCAGATCGCCGAGTTCCGCCTGCCCACGGCCCCCGTGAAGGCCGGCGAACGGCGGTCCTTCCCCGGCACGTCCACCACCCAGGCCGAGGCGCTGCCGCCCGACGCGCTGGCGGCGCTGGTACGGGAGGCGATCAGCGGGAGCCGCGACACCGAGGTGCTGGCCGACGTCCTGGAACGCGAGGAGATCCAGCGCCGCGCCCTGCTGGACGGCTTCCCGTGGTGACGGCCTCCTGGGGTGACGGCTCCTCGTGGCGGCCCGCTCACGGCAGGGGGCCGCCCGGTGCCGTGGTGCCGCGCAGGCGGTCGAGCCGGCTGATCGCCGGCGTCGCCGTGACGCCGTGCAGGACGACCGAGGCGAGCACCGTGAAGGCCACCGCCGCCCACAGCTGCTGCGCCAGACCACCGAAGTCGTTCTGGCCGAGGGCGTAGGCCAGGTAGTACAGCGAGCCGATGCCGCGCAGCCCGAACACCGCCGCGACGATCCGCTCGCGCGGCCCCGCGTCCGAGCCGAGCTGCGCCACCCACCCGGTGACCGGCCGGACGACCAGCACCAGCAGCCCCGCGACCAGGGCCGCCTGCCAGGTCAGCGCGGCGAGCCCGCCCCCGGCGACGTACCCGCCGAGCAGGAACAGCAGGACGGCGGTGAGCAGGCGCTCGATCTGCTCGGTGAACTCGTGGAGCACCTTGTGGTAGCCGTGGCTGCGCTCCGCGGCGCGCAGTGTGCAGGCCGCGACGAACACCGCCAGGAAGCCGTAGCCCTGCGCCAGCTCCGTCAGCCCGTACGTCAGGAAGGTCGCTCCCAGGGCGACGAACCCCTCCATGTGCTCCGACAGCCGCAGCGCCGAGGCCCTGGCGCGGAAGAACATCCAGCCGAGCACGCGGCCCACCACCACGCCCGCGGCGACCCCGATCGCGATCTTGCCCAGCACGTCGGTGAGCGCCCAGCCGCCGATCCACCCGGCCGACCAGCCGGTGCCCGCCGCCACGGCCAGCGCGACCGCCGCGTAGACGAAGGGGAAGGCGAGCCCGTCGTTCAGGCCCGCCTCGCTGGTGAGGATGAACCGCACCTCGTCCTCGTCCTGCTCCGCGTCGGTCGGCTCGCCCACCCGCACCTCCGCCGCCAGCACCGGATCGGTGGGCGCCAGCACGGCCCCCAGCAGTAGGGCGACCGCGGGCGGCCAGTCCAGCAGGGCCCACGCGCACAGGGCGGTCACCGCCACCGTCAGCGGCATCGTGATGCCCAGCAGCCGCCAGGTGCCCGCCCAGGCGCGGAGCCCGACCGGCCGGTTGATGGCGAGGCCCGCGCCCATCAGCGAGACGATCACGCACAGCTCGGTGAGGTGCTCCACCCACGCCCGGTCGGCCACCGGGTCGACCACCGGCACCGGCAGGGGCAGCAGCTGCACGGCGGCGCCCACGGCCAGGAACACCATGGGCATCGAGAACGGGCGGGAGAACACCACGCGCGGCAGGACCGCGGCCGCCAGCGCGCCGACGCCGAGACCGGCGTACACCAGATCGGAAAGGGTCATTCAGTCACTGTGCGCGCGGTGATCGTGAACAAACCCCCGTCGGGGTCCCGCAGCGTGGCCTGGGCGCCCGGCTCGTGGTGCACCAGGGTGCCGCCGTGCCGCTGGGCGGCGGCCGCGCGGCCGTCGACGTCCCGCACCGGGAAGTGGACCTCCCACCGGGGCCGGATCGCCGGATCGGGCGCGGCTTCGAGGGCGCCGGAGCTCAGGCGGGCGACGACATGGCCCTCGCTGCGCAGGACGACCTCGTCGGCCTCGTACTCGACGTCGCAGCTGCCGGGCCGGTCCGTGGCCCAGTCGAACACCTCGCCGTAGAAGATCGCCGCCTCGAAGGCGTCACGGGTCCGCAGCCGCAGCCAGGCGGGCGCGGCGGCGCGCCACATCTCCCAGCCGGACAGCAGCTGGCCCTCCCAGATGCCGAACACGGCGCCGTCCCGGTCGGCCGCGAGCGCCCCGCGCCCGACGACGAACCCCACCGGCCCGACCGCCACGGTGCCGCTGCGCTCCCTGATCCGGGCGGTCGTCCGGTCGGCGTCCTGGACGGCGAAGTACGGCGTCCAGGCGACCGCGACCTGGAGCGCGGAGGCCAGGGCACCGATTCCGGCGACGGGCCTGCCGTCCTCCAGGGCGACGCTGAACTGCTCACCCAGCCGCGCGCGACGGAATTCCCAGCCCATCGCCGCGCCGTAGAAGTCCTGGGCGGCGCGCAGGTCGCGGGTCATGAGGCTGACCCAGCAGGGGGCGCCGAACACGGAGCTGCTGGAAGTCACCCCTGAGGCGGTCGCTGTCGGCTTCGTGTTCATGTGCAAAAACCGTCCCGGTGTCACCAGTGGTGCGGATGTGCCGCAGGTGTCCCTGCTCTCACTTCTGCCTCTGCCCGGTGTCCATACTTGCACTCTTTGTGGGGGATGGCTTTTCTCGTGCGGCTACGGCTCAGCCGCGCCGCCGCGAACGGCGCAGCCGGTCGCCCAGGCGCTGGAGCCCGCGCGACAGGTGCCAGCGCTCCTCGTAGAGCAGCCGCCCCACCAGCGCGCCCCCGAAGACGACGAAACCCACGCCGACCAGCCAGGACTGGACGACCAGCATGGTGCCGACCGGCCCGTAGGTCACCGCGTTGGAGGCGATCAGGGGCGAGAAGACCAGACGGGAGAAGACCCTCAGCCCGGCCAGCCCGATGACGGTGCACACCGCGCCCGGCAGCAGGGCGCGCCACGGCAGCCGCCCGCCGAGCAGCAGGCGCTGCGACCACCAGAAGAACAGCACGGCACTGCCGACGGCGAGCACCACGCGCCAGGCGAGGTCCGCCCCGGCCGCCGGGTGGGAGGCCACGTCCGCCGACAGCAGCAGGTAGCCGATGAGCATGGCGAGCCACACGGCGTGGCGCCACATGGTGTGCCAGCGGGCGGCGGGCAGCTCCCACACCTTCTCGTAGCCCGTCTGGACCACGCCGCCGAATGTCAGGCCGAACACGGCCAGCGCGGCGATACCGAAGCCGGTGGTCGACTCCAGGGCCGCGCCCGGCGGGGCGAACAGCCGCTCCACCTCGTCGGTGGAGGCCGCGGCGACCCCGAGGCCGTCCGAGAGCCACTGCGCGAAGCCCGAGCCGCCCGCCGGGTCGGCCGCCGCGACCACGATCAGCAGCGGGACCAGGGTGAGCAGGCCGAGGGCGGCGAACCCCATCGACCGGTGCATCAGCTCCAGGTCGGTGCCGGTCCGCCAGCCGCGCCCGGCGGCCGAGCCGTGGAAGGCGCCGTGCATCCGCCCGAACCACCGGGCGCGGGCACCGCCCTCGGCGCCGGGAGACTTCTCGGACATGCACCTCGCATACCCGGCTGGGGCGCGCGGGGCGCGGGTCGGTGCGGGGGAGGCCCCGAATGGACGCCTCCGCCCGCACCCCCGCCCGCGCCCCCGGACGGGTCGCCGTTACGACAGCTTGCCGTCGTAGTCGGGCAGCTTGAACGTCCTCTCCGCGTGGCCGCCGGCGAGGTCGGTGGGCCGGTTGCCGATGTTGGCGATGATCGTGTAACCCTTCGCCTCGATCTCGGTGCGCTTGGCCGTCTTGTACCTGCTCACCTCGTCGAACAGGTCGGGCAGGTCGCGCACGTACACGCCGTCGACGGGGAAGCCGACCGCCTTGAGGTTGTACGCGGTGGGCGCGTGGATGATGCCGGGCCGGGCGGTGACGAAGAAGACGTCGACGCCGCGGGAGTCCGCGTAGCGGGCCACGTCGAGGGCGGGCCGGACGGCGGGCGTCGGGAACTCCCAGAAGTAGTGGAAGTCCGTCTCCAGCGAGGTGTTGTCGACGTCGAGGACGATCGCGAGCTTTTGGCCGGAGGCGTTCGCGGTGCGCTGCTCTATGTAGGGCCGGGCCTGGCTGAGCGCGGTGTCGACGTCGCGCTTCCAGGTGGCGTAGTCGACCCCGGCGAGGTCGGCGGCGGTCAGGCCGGAGGCGGCGGCCGTCGCTCCGGCGGCACGGGCAGCGGGAGCGGGGACGGGGGCGGCGGCTGGGGCGGCCGCGGCCGGGACGGCGGTGGCGGTGGTGACGGCGAGGGCGGCCAGGGTGAGGGCCGCGCGGTGTCTCCACAGAGCTGCACGCATGGGGGGTCAACTCCTGTGAGGGTAGGGAGTGGTGGAATTGCTTTGGCATGCTCGCGCTCAATGATGGACGGAATGAGGCGTTCCATCTACCGGTCGGTAGTCATTTGGTGCGCTCGTGAAAATTGTTTGCGCGCACCGCGGCCCCGCACCGACAGTGACGGCATGCAGACGGGACCCACAGAGACCGTCCGGGCCGCCCGGACCGAGGACGCACCGCAGATCTGCGAGCTGCTCAACACCATCGACACCATCGAGATCGGAGCACCCGAAACGGACCTGCACACCGTCGAGGCCGACCTGGTCCACCCGGAGGCGGACCTCCCGCACAACTCGTGGCTCGCCTTCGACCACGACCGGCTCGTCGCGTACGCGCTGCTGTGGGACGACTCGGGCGCCGAGCGCATCGACATCGACCACTACGTCCTGCCCGACCACCAGGCGGCCGGCGAACGCCTCCTGGAGCTCGCCGAGGAACGGGCCCGCGACAAGGCGCGCCAGAACGGGGCGGCGCAGGCCGTCGTCCACCTCCACCTCAACCAGCGGCCCACCACCGACACCGCGATCCTCACCCGGCGCGGCTGGCACACCGTCCGCCGCTACCAGGTCCTGGTCCGCGACCTCTCTCCGGAAGCGGACCCCGTGCCGGAGCCCCCGGCCGGGGTGACCCTGCGCGCCTGCACCGACGAGGCCGACCGGCGGCGCGCCCACGCCCTGCTCGAGGAGACCTTCGCCGAACACTTCGACCACCAGGCCCGCACCTACGAGCAGTGGCTCGACGACATCGACGCCGCCCGCGCCGACTGGTCGCTCGTCTGGATCGCCACCGTCGACGGCCTCGGTGACGCCGCCGTCCTCGTCACCCGCAACGACCGCACCGGCATGGGCTGGGTGCGCAACCTCGGCGTCCGCAAGGCCGCCCGCGGGCAGGGCATCGGCGGCCACCTGCTGCGCCACGCCTTCGGGGTGTACGCCGCGCTGGGCCGCGACACGCTGGGCCTGGGCGTCGACGTGCTCAACGAGAGCGGCGCCCTGCGGCTCTACGAGGCCCACGGCATGCGGCTCCACTACGCCGTGGACACCTGGGAGGTCACCCTGCCCGTGACCGGCTGACACGCCGGACGCCCCGCACCGGCCGCCCGTGGTGAGCGGCCGGGGCGGCGGCACCTCGCGCCCCGACGCGGCGTCAGAGCCGGCAGCCGGAGAGCAGCGCCGCCGCGTCGGCCCCGGGCGGCACGGGCACGGTACGGCCCGCCGGAGGGCGCTGCCCCCGCTCCACCCAGCGCTCCAGCGCGGTGAACGCCGAGCGGTGACACGGCACCAGTGGCCGCAGCCGGCCCGGGAAGGCGTCCACCAGCGCGTCGGTGTGCGTGCCGCCCTCGATGCGGAAGTAGCGGTGCAGCCCGCCGCGCCCCGCTTCCCGCACCATGCGCGCGTACACGTCCGAGCTGCGGGCGGCGGGCAGCAGCACGTCCAGCGTGCCGTGCACGGTGATCAGCGGCTTGCCGATACGGCCCGTCAGGGCGATGCGGTCGACGGCCGCGCGCACCGGGGCCGGGCGGGCGGCGTAGTCGTAGTCCGCGTCCGCCCCGGCGTAGCCCGGGTCCAGCTCCTCGCGGTAGACGCGCTGCGTCAGGCCCCAGTAGTACGTGTGGTGGTAGGGCCACAGGAACTCCGACCCGGCCGGGTAGCCGGCGGCGTGCATCGCGGCGCGCGCCGCGCCGGCGCCCGGGCCGCCCGCCTCGTACACCGGGTAGTGACGCAGGGCCGGGGGCAGGAACGTGAGCAGGTGGGGGCCCTCGCCGCGCCACAGCGTGCCCTCCCAGTCCACACCGCCGTCGTACAGCTCCGGATGGTTCTCCAGCTGCCAGCGCACCAGGTAACCACCGTTGGACATCCCGGTGGCGAGGGTGCGCGCCGGTGGCCGGTGGTAGTGCTGGGCCACGACCGCGCGGGCGGCACGGGTGAGCTGCGTGAGACGGCTGTTCCACTCGGCGACGGCGTCACCGGGGACGCGTCCGTCGCTCTGGAAGGACGTGCCCGTGTTGCCCTTGTCGGTGGCGGCGAACGCGTATCCCCGCGACAGCACCCAGTCGCCGATGGCCCGGTCGTTGGCGTACTGCTCACGGTTGCCCGGCGTCCCGGAGACGACCAGGCCGCCGTTCCACCGGTCGGGCAGGCGGATGACGAACTGGGCGTCGTGCCGCCAGCCGTGGTTGGTGTTGGTGGTGGACGTGTCGGGAAAGTACCCGTCGATCTGGACACCCGGCACGCCGCGGGGCGTGGGCAGGTCCTTGGGGGTGAGGCCCGCCCAGTCGGCCGGGTCGGTGTGGCCGGAGGCCACGGTCCCGGCGGTGGTCAGCTCCTCCAGGCACGTCACCTCCTGGTGCGCGGCGCCGGGAACCCGCGGCGGCCGGCGGCAGTCGTCCCCCGGCCGCGGTACGGAGGCGGCGGCCGTGGCGGCCGTGGCGGGTGTGGCGGCCGCGGACACCGTGCAGCCGTCGCCGGCGAGCGTGAAGTGGCCCGCCGGCGACTCCCTCAGCGTGTGCGTGACGAACGCGTTGTACAGGCCCATCGCCTGGTTCGAGCCCTTGGCGTAGGTGAGGCCGCCGCTCGTCGTCGCCCGTCCCGCCCGCACGTGCGCGTAGTTGCTGCCGGTCCAGCAGGCGACCGGGACGTCGCTCGGCGTCCGTGCGGTGACCGCGGCCGACAGCGCGCCCGGCCGGCCGTCCCCGTCGCGTGCCGCCACCGCGTAGGTGTACGTGGACCCGGGCGCGAGCCCCGTGTCGGTGAACGGGGGAGCGGCGGGCGTCGCGACCGCCGTACCGTCGCGGTGCACCGTGTAGCCGGCGGCGCCGCCGACCGCCGCCCAGTCCAGGGTGACCGTCGACCCGGTCACGCCGGTGGCGACCAGGCCCGTCGGCGCGGGCAGCGTGCCGGGCTCCGGGTCCTCGCCGCCGTCCAGGCCGAAGAACCCCACGATCCAGCGGCTGGAGCAGATCGAGTCGAGGAAGTACGCGGCGGTCGCACCGCACTGCCCGGGCCCGGTCCCGGGGTCCACGGGAGTGCCGTGGCCCATGCCCGGCACCCGGTCCACCTCCACGGCGACGGACCCGTCCGGGGCCACGTACTGCTCCTGCCGTGTCGCGTTGGCACCGATGAGGGCGGTACGGGACGGGGTCTGCGGCAGACGGTGCAGCGCGGTCCACTGGTCGCGCAACTCGTCGGCGTTGCGCGGCACGACCGTGGTGTCCCGGTCGCCGTGCCAGATCGCCACCCTCGGCCACGGCCCCGCCCACGACGGGTACGCGTCACGCACCCGCTGCGCCCACTGGGCGGGCGTCAGGTCCACCCCGGGGTTCATGCACGTGTACGCGGCGGCGACGTCCCTGGCGCAGTCGTACGGCAGCCCGGCGACCACCGCTCCCGAGGCGAAGACGTCCGGGTAGGCTGCGAGCATCACCGACGTCATCGCGCCCCCTGCGGACAGGCCGGTCACATGGACCCGCCGCGCGTCCGCGCCGTAGGCGGACACGGCGTGCGCGGCCATCTGGCGGATCGACGCCGCCTCGCCCTGACCGCGACGGCTGTCCGACGGCTGGAACCAGTTGAAACAGCGGTTGGCGTTGTTCGCCGCCGGCTGCTCGGCCAGGACCAGCAGGAACCCATGCCGGTCCGCGAACTCCGCCAGCCCCGAGTGGTCCGCGTAGGCCTGGGCGCTCTGCGTGCAGCCGTGCAGTGCCACCACCACCGGCGCCCCGGCCGGCAAGGACGCGGGCCGGTACACGTACATGGCCAGCGCGCCGGGGTTCGCCCCGAAGGCGGTCACTCGGGTGAGGCCCATGGCGGCGGCCCGGGCGGCGGGCGCGGGCGCGGTGAGCACGGCGCCGAACGCCAGGAGGAGCACCAGCAGGGCGGCGACCAGCCGTCCGGGACGCGGGGCGGCACCCCCGACCGGAGCGCGGCGCACGGCTGTGCCCCGGGCCGGTGGGGTGCGGGGCGGGAACGAGGGGGGCATGGCGGCTCCTCATGGCCTTCCGGTGACGGATTCCCGCACCGTAGGGCGGCCGGATACCGGCCGGTATGGCGAAGCGCACCACAGTCGCCCGACCCCCGGGCGGAGCCAGGAGGATTGCGCCCTTCCCGCCCGCCTGCTAAGGCGTGTCTCGGCGGGTCCGGGGGCGTCCGGTGCGCTGCTCCGCCGGGCGCAAGGCAGAGCGCAGCGGGCTGGGCCGGCGGCCGGCGACGCAGCGAGGGTGCGTGCCACGCGTTCCCGGCCAGGTGGGACTTTCGCACACGCCCTGGGGCGGGCGTTGCGAAACCCACGCCCCGGGCCCCGGGCGGCCCCGGCAGGCGTCCGGGCGGGGGTCGCGGGCCGCGCGCATCGCGCCCGCCTGTGCCCCGTACACTCGTCCACCGCTGCCCGCAGCGGCGGTGAGCGACCAACAGACTTCTTCGGAAAGGTATTTCGACATGGATTCCGCCGTGCGAGGCGACGCGCCGATCTACGACCGCCTCATCGAGGAGCGCGGCGACGTCCCCGCCGACGTCCGCCGCGTGGCGGAGGAGACCGTCAGGCAGCTGACCCGGGCGCTGGACTTCGGCGCGGTGGGCCGGTCGTCCGGGTATCCGGGCATGGGCTTCCCGCCCCCCGCATCCATATGAGGCGTGCGGGTGAGCGGAGGGGGATTCCCGCCCCCGGCCTCACGGCTGTTCGTCGATGAGACCGCAGACCCACGCGAGCACATCGTGCACACCACGGACGTGGGCCGCCTGCTCGGCGGTCTCCGTCGGGTCACCCAGCTGCACCACCGCCGCGTCCAGCTCCGCCGTCAGCGCATGGCTGGACGGTACGCGCCCGGTGCCCGCGGCCCCCGTCACCGGGGCGGCCGCCGACCGGCCGAGCGCCCATTGGTAGGCCGTCACGGCGCCCAGCGAGAACGGCGTGCCCAGACCGGGCGCCGCGGCCTTGTGCTCCAGCCGCTGGTACGCCGCCTCGACCTGGGCCCGCTGCCTGATGCCGACCAGTACGTCCTGGTTTCGTTCAGAATCCACTGCCATACCTGTACGTCTCACCGCCGGCGGCCGATGCGATGCCCCGAAATGCGAAATTGCTACGCCAGGGTCCATTTCGGACACAGGGCAGGCGGCCCGCCGGGAGAAGCGGGCCGCCTGCCTGCGCGGGTGTGCGGAGCCGCTAGAAGACGCTCACGCCGTAGGCGCTGAGGGCCTCGGTGACGGGCTGGAAGAACGTGGTGCCCCCGCTGGAGCAGTTGCCGCTGCCGCCGGACGTCAGGCCGAGCGCGGTGCTCCCGGAGAAGAGCGCGCCGCCGCTGTCGCCGGGCTCGGCGCACACGTTGGTCTGGATGAGGCCGGAGACGATGTCACCGTTGCCGTAGTTGACCGTCGCGTTGAGCCCGGTGACCGTGCCGCCCCGCAGGCCGGTCGTGCTGCCGCTGCGCTGGACCGACTGGCCGACGTACGCGTTGCCCGCGCCCGTGATGTCACGGTAGCCGCCGTTGTACAGGTACACCCGGCCGTCCGCCGCGGAGGCGTTGGAGTGGCGGATGATGCCGTAGTCGTTGCCGGGGAAGCTGGAGCCCGTGCGGGTGCCGAGCAGCGTGGTGTTGGCCGAGTTGGTGTACCAGGTGCTGCCGATGTTGGTGCAGTGACCGGCCGTCAGGGCGTAGTACGTGCTGCCGCTGCGGACGTTGAAACCGAGCGAGCAGCGCCCGCCGCCCGCGTAGATGGCCTGGCCGCCCGCGATGAGCTTGTTGAACGTGCCCGGGGTGCGCTTGATCTCCAGGGCGCCCGCGCGGCTGCCGGCGGCCTGCTTGATCTCGGCGATCTCGGCGGCGGAGACCGTGGCGTCGGCCGTGACGACGAGCCGGCCGGTCCTGGCGTCCGTGTACCAGGCGGTGCCCGGGACGTCGGCGCTCAGGACGGCTTCGCTCGCCCGGGCCAGCTGGGCGGTGGTGGCCGGTGCGCCGTCGAGCGGCGCGGCGCCGGCGCTCGGGGCGGCAAGCGCGGACGCGGCCAGGAGAGCTGCGGCGACGGCGGTCAGCCGCGCGCCTCTCGCGATGCCGCTGAGGGGGGTGAAGCGCTTGAGTTTCACTGCGTCCTCCGGTGGGGGATCCATGGCCCGCTGGGTGGGCGGGCTCGACAGCGCCGGACGAGCCGGTGCACGACGGTTGGGTGCCGCCATGTGCCTGACAAGTGGCGCGGTAGGAATCCTGGGCTCCGGTCGGACGCCTGGACAAGATCGCCTTTTGGCCGCGTGCCCGGCCGGGGTCACGGCCGCCCCCCGCGCCCCCGGTGGCGGGCCCGGGGCGCGGCCTCCCGTGCGCCCGGCCGGCGGGTGGAGGTGGTGCGGTACGGCGGTGGCGCGGTCGGGTGGCGAGGGGTGTCGAGCAAAGATGGTCACCCGTTTGCTGATTGTCCGTCAGGTCACCCAGTGGCCCGGGAGGGCGCGGTGCGGGCCGCCGGGCCGCCGGGCGCCCGGCCCGGTAGCGGAACGCGCTGGTCCAGGCGGTTCAGCGTTCAACGGAAAGGGCGGGGAGGGGTGCCCGGGGACCGGACCCGGAACGTCCGCTTCAGGGTCGTCGGCTTCGGCCGGCGCGAGCCGCCGTTGCAGTGGCTTCCGCAACGCGGGATTCCCACTGGCACCCTGGGAGCGCGCACGCGCCTCGGCGGGACGGGCGCGCACCACTGCCCCCCACCGAGTCACCGCCCGGCCGGCCGGCACGGACACGCCGGGCCCGCCCGTCACGCGTTATGCCTCGATCACGCCCGTTCGCCCGGCGCACGGCCGTGTCCGAATCCCGCCCTTGCGGCGCGCGGGGCCCGCCCCAGGGGCCCGGTCCTCGTCCTCAGCAGGCCCAGTCCTTGTCCGGGTCGAGGCCCCCCTCCCGCGCCTGGGTGAAGGAGAACCAGTTCCCCGAGTCGTCCCGGAAGATCGCCTCCGTTCCGTACGGACGCTCCTGCGGCTCCTGGAGGAACTCCACGCCGCGTGCCTTCAGCTTCTCGTAGTCCCCGTGGATGTCGTCGGTGGCCAGCACCCCCGCCCCGAGGACGCCCTTCGACACCAGCCGCCTCATCGCCTCGGCGGACTCGGGGTCCATCGCGGGGGCGCCGGGAACCATCAGCGTCAGCTGCACGTCGGGCTGGTCCTTCGCCCCGACGGTCAGCCAGCGCATGCCGCCCTCACCCATCGTCATGTCCGTACGCACCTCGAACCCCAGCTTCTCGGTGTAGAACTCCTTCGCCCGGTCCTGGTCCAGAACCCAGACGGTCGAAATGGCGAGACCCTTGATCATGTCGTGCTCCTCCGCGGTCGGGCTTGCCCTGTCACCGTAGGCGGCGGCCGCCTCAGCCCGCTTCTCCGGAATTGCGGTGTTCACCCGGCGCGGGGAGCGCGTTCGGAAACCCGCCGGCCCCAGCATCGCGTCACACCCGGGTACCAGGGCGGGCCCCCCGGCCGACGTGCCGGGCGCGGTACTCGCTGGGGGAGAGTCCGGTGGCCTTCTTGCACCGCGCCGAGAACGTGCCGACTCGGCGGGCCGGGAGCCGCATGCGGCCGGCAGATCCCGGGGGCCGCCCGCACGTGGGAACCGTGCACGTGGGAACCGTGCATGGTGCGCAGCGCGCCAAAAGCGGGCCAGATCAGTTGGCCGACGTGTTCCGTGTCATATCGGCTGCCTCGGTGATGGCGCGCTGTCTGATGTCGCCGAACAGTTGCATCGTGACCGCGGCCAGGATGTCGTCCCCGCCAACAGTCCGCCCATCCCCACGGCGGGTGGACAGGGCGAAGACGGGGTCCTTGAGCGGCGGAGCGGGGGCTGGCTCGCCCGGCACCGTCAGATGGACCGTCCCGAACCGCTTGACCCCGCCCTCGCGGACGACCATGGCCGCGTCCCGGGCCAGGGCCGTCAGGAACACGCTCGCGATGCCGTCCAGGTCGCGGACCATCGCCGGGACCGCCCTCACCCCCCGGCTCTTCAGCAGCCTTCTCACCCCGGTCTCGAACCGGTGGGCGCCAGCCACACCACTCGGCGTACGCGTCCCGCGACGCTCGCGAAGAGACACGAGCACACCATCGGCGTTGCGCAGTTCGCCCATCAGGCCGTGGAAGGTCGGACTGTGCAGGTACCACGCCGATCCCACCTCCACCTCGATGTTCCGGTCGATCGCCGAGATGAGGTCCTGGGGAGTCAGTCTCTTCCTGACCTCCTCGGCCGCCGCGCTTCTCGCGCCCTCGATGATCTCCGTCAGCACGGTCCGCGTCACCGACGCGGCGGCCCATGCGGCCGACCGGGAGACGTGCAACGAGGTCACGTCCCTGAACACTGCTCTGACGAGCTGCGGCGTGAACGGCAGCTCGGTCACGACGGAAGCGATCTGCGGGCCGCTGCGCTCGGTGCGTCGGGGTTGTGCGGTCATCGAAGAACGTGCCTTCTGTTGTCGGAGGTGTTGGTGGCCCCTGCGTCACCGGGCGGCGTACCACAGAGCTCTGCGGAGGGCGCCGAGCCGACACAGGGCCTGCCGGGCGGGGACGCCGGCACACAGAGGTGCAGGCGCCCCGCCCGGATTCTTGGCGTTCCGGCGACACCGGGCATGCGGCAGGGGGTGCCACCGGGCGACGCGCTGTGGTGCGGCGCCGTGCCGGTCAGGCGACCTGGTACCTGCCGACTTCCAGGAAGTGGCGTGGTACTTCGGGGGTGTTGTCGTCCAGGGCGGCGTTGGCTGCCGCGCGCAGGGCCGGGCTGATGGACGAATCGGCGAGGATACGGACGATGGCGACGCGGTCGTCCTCGGCCTGGGCCATGCGGTAGCCGGTCTCCAGCCAGGCGCGCATCGCCACGGGGTCGTCGGCGTCCAGGAGGGCGTTGGCTTCTCGCGTCACACGTCGGCCGCTGTCCGGGTCGGCGAGGATCCGGACTATGGCCACCCTCAGGTCGTCGACGTCCGGCTCGTCCGCGGACGAGGACACCGCGGGCACCGACACCGCGGTCGGTGCCACCGTGGCCGCGAAGGACGGGGTGGCGAGCAGGAGGCCCGGGGCAAGGACGCCCGCGGCGATGCCGGGCGCTACGCGATGCAGTCGCAAGGGGAATGCTCCTCTTCGTACGCTACGGACATGAGTTGAGGACGCCTCAGGGCGTTCACTTCGGTGATGCTGCCACCTGGGTCTGACAGTGGCAGTCTCCCCGCTGCGGTCGCGGGGCACCGTCGCCGCGGACGTGGCCGCTGCTTCATGGCGACGCGCCGTCGAGAAGGGCGGCCGCGAGCACGGCTGGTGGCTGCCGGGCCATGATCGGGGCGAGACGATTCCCGGGGGCGATCGTGGTGCGGTCCCAGGGTGTGGTGGTGCGCGACGGGGCTCGGCTTGTCTGCCGGAACCGGGGCGGGCCTGCGGGAGCCGGTCGTGCCGCTGCACGGCTTGGCCGGTCATGCGGCTGAGCGGGAGGTGGTGGCTTCGCGGGCCTGGATCGGCGACCCGATACCGGACAAGCAGCCACCGCATGCTGCGGGCAGAACCCCGCCCGCCTCGTACGAGCCTTCTACGAGCGGCTGGACCGCCTCGCCGCACCCACCCGCGGGGCCGTGTCGCCGGTCTCACTGCTGTCACCAGGTTGTCAGGTGCGCTGCCCACCTCACGCGATCGGCCGGCCCCCGCTGGTGCGGCCCCAGTGCGGTTCCGCCATCGAGGTCTCGTGCCCGTCGGGCAGGACGGGAGCCGCCCCAGCGGCGGTGCCTGCCCGACGAGGCCCCGGTGGGCCGGGCCGCATTGCCGTCCGCCGCAACCTGGTCGTAGCGGTCCTGGAACGGCCGGAGAAGGGCGCACAGCTCCGTGCCGAGCTCCGTCTCCACCGCCTCCACCCGGTCCCGCGCCTCCCGCGCCACTTGCGCCCCGGGGGGTGGACAGCACAGCCGAGATGAGGTCCTCCGCCTTCGCGAAGGCCCCGGTGCCGGCGTGCCGCCGCACAGCACCCTCCACGCCCGGCGATGTGGCCAGGGGCGCCCACCGGGGGGTGTAAAGCGGCGGGCTGCGAGGAAGTCGGGAGAGACGAGTGAAACCGGGAGAAGGAGAGACATGAAGGACCGCGACCGCGACCACCAGCCCGAGACCGCCGCCGACGAGGTCCTGGACGAGTTCGAGGAGGCCGAGCTGCGGCTCGACGACGGCGGCCCCGACGAGCACGACAAGGAAGCGGCGGACACCCTGACACCGAGCGAGACGGCCCAGGAGTCGGTGCGGAAGGACGACCGTCGCGGGCGCTGAGACGCAGGCCCACGGGCGGGCACTCGTCCCGCCGGGGTCGGCGTTCCTCGGCGCGCCGCCCGGTGGTGTCCGTCCGCCGCGCCTCTGGAGCGGCTAGCCGGCCGACTGCGACGCGGCCGCCTCGGGGCGCAGGTCCGACAGGCCGAGGAGGTGTTCCGGCGGGTCCGGTACCGCGATGCGGCTGGTGACGCGCAGGTCGGCGCCCACGTGGAGCAGCTCGCCGGGGGCCATCAGCCTCCAGTGCGGGTTGTCGTCCATGCGCTCGCTGGCGACGACGACCGCCGGGCAGCCGGTCAGGTCGGTGGAGTGGACGCGCATCCTCCCCTCGGCGCCGCTGTGGTCGAGGTGCCGGTCGCCGTGGTGGCCGCCGGGCGGGCGGTTCAGGACGTACAGGCGGTGGGTGTCGGGATAGCGCAGGGCCCACAGCTCGTCCCGGGTGACCAGGACCAGGTTGAGGGCGTACAGCGGCAGATGGCGGGCGATCCAGCGGGCGGCGTGCCCGATCCCGGCGCCGACGTCGCCGCCGTGGGCCCGGATGCTCCGGGTGACCAGCGCGAAGAAGCGCTCCGAGTCGGTGTCACCGGTCACCAGGGCCCGGTCCTCGCCGAGCTGCGCGTCGAGCGCCTCCAGGTCCTCGACGACTCCGTTGTGGGCGAACAGCCGCCCCTCCTGGAGGAACGGGTGCGTGTTCCTGGCCGACAGGTCGCCGGTGGACGCGAAGCGCACATGGGCGAGGAACGTGGCGGAACGCACCGCCCGGGCCTCCTCGGCGAAGGCCCGGTCCTGGTAAGCGGCGATCGGCGCCTTGTCGACCCGTGGGGTGCCGTCGTCGTCGTAATGGCCGAGGCCCGTGCCGTCCGGGTCGCGCCGGCTCTGGTCCCGGAGGCTGTCCGGCGCGTCGAGCAGCCAGAACGTGGCACGGGTACGCCGAGGGGCGCTGCTCATCCCGAACAACCGGCACATGGCGGGACTCCATTCGGACGGACGGGCTGACGGACGGACACACGTACTGACGGATGGTCTGACGGACTGGTTGAAGGCCCGCCTACGGCTCAGTGGGGCCCGGCCGCCGGGGCTCCTTGGTCTCGGTGCCGTGGGCGAACCCGCCGGCGTCGCCGGCGTCCCGCTGCGGACAGGGCTGGCGCTCGAGCCGGGCCAGCACCCGGCGCAGGTCCTCCAGGAGCAGGTCGGCCAGGTCGTGCCCGAAGCCGTTGCGTACGACGATCCGCAGCACCGCGAGGTCCGAGCGGTTCTCGGGGAAGGTGTACGCCGGCACCAGCCACCCACGCTCGCGCAGCGCCGCGGACACGTCGTAGACGCTGTACGCGTCGACGCCCTCCCGGACCCTGAAGGCGAACACCGGCGCCTGACTGCCGTCGGTGACGAGTTCGAACGGCCCCAGCTCGGCGATCCGCCCCGCCAGCCGCATCGCGACGTCGCGGGACGTCTGCTGCACCCGGCGGTAGCCGTCGAAGCCCAGCCGGAGGAAGGTGTAGTACTGCGCGACCACCTGGGCGCCGGGCCGGGAGAAGTTCAGCGCGAAGGTCGGCATGTCGCCGCCCAGGTAGTTGACGTGGAAGACCAGGTCCTCCGGCAGGGCGTCGGCGTCCCGCCACAGCGCCCAGCCGACGCCGGGCATCACCAGCCCGTACTTGTGGCCCGAGGTGTTGATGGACGCCACCCGCCGCACCCGGAAGTCCCACTCCAGGCCAGGATCGATGAACGGGGCGATCATGGCTCCGGACGCACCGTCCACGTGCACCGGCACGTCGACTCCGGTGCGTGCCTCCAGATCGTCCAGCGCGGCCGCGATGGCGGCGACCGGCTCGTAGCTGCCGTCGAACGTCGAGCCCAGCACGGCGACGACGCCGATGGTGTTCTCGTCGCACAGCTCGACCGCCGCCTCCGGCGTCAGGTGGTACCGGTCGCCCTCCATGGGCACGTAGCGCGGCTCCACCTCGAAGTAGTCGGCGAACTTCTCCCAGCAGATCTGCACGTTGACGCCCATGACCAGGTTGGGCCGGTCGGCGGGTTTGCCGGCGGCGCGGCGCGCGTGCTGCCAGCGCCGTTTGAGCGCCAGCCCGGCCAGCATCGCCGCCTCGCTCGAACCGGTCGTCGAGCAGCCGACCGCCCGGTCCGGTTCCTCGGCGTGCCAGAGGCGGGCCAGCATGTGCACGCACCGCGTCTCGAGCTCCGCCGTCTGCGGGTACTCGTCCTTGTCGATCATGTTCTTGTCGGCGCACTCGGCCATCAGGCGCTGGGCCTGCGGGTCCGACCACGTACTGACGAAGGTCGCCAGGTTCAGCCGGGCGTTGCCGTCCAGCATCAGCTCGTCGTGCACCAGCTGGTAGGCGGTGTCGGGCTCCATCGGCCCGTCCGGCAGGGCGTGGCGGGGCACCGAGACGGGCTCGCGGCTGAAGAGCGGGTTGAGCTGGAGGTCGCGGCTGCGCCGCACGTTGTGCCGGGAACGGTTCACAGGATTGAGGGGCATCGCTCGGCGTCCTTCCACACGGATCGGCCCGTGCCTTCATGCGGCATTCCCTCCGTTCGGCACCAGGCCCGCCGGCCGGTGCCATTCCCCCCGGAATGGACCAACCCCGACGGCCGCCGGTGCGGCGCGGCGCGGAGGCCGCCACCCTGGACGGGGAACAGCCGCCTCGGCCGCCATCGGCCGGTGTCACCGGACGCGCGGCCCCCGCGGGAGGCCGTGGCCGTGGCGGTGGCGCGTCAGGTCCCCGCCCCGTACCGGCGCAACGCCGGTCTCGCCCGACGCGCGGCGCCCGCCCTGCACCCGGCGCAACACCGCTGCCCCCGCGCGTAGTTGACCCGGCCCCACACGGTGGTACGCGCTACGCCCCGACGAGCCGGTGGGCGGCCGTGCGGGCGGTGCGCAACGCCGCCGCGCGGTCGGTGCCGTGCTGGTTGAGCACGACCCGGGTGCTCAACCCGTCCAGCAGCGCCAGCAGCATGTCCGCGCGGTCCGGGATCTCCGCCTCGGGCACGGCGAAACGCCCCTGGGCGGCGCCCCTGGCCAGCAGGGTCACCAGGTCGGCCTGCCACCCGCGGTCCAGCTCCTCCTGGGCCGCCCGCAGGGGTCCCTCCCCGGTCGTACGCGCCCACAGCTCGATCCACACGGTCCAGCGCGGGTCGCGCGGGCCGCGCGGCAGGTACAGCTCCAGGAACTGGTCGAGCTTCCGGTCCGCGGTCGTGCGGCGGGCCAGCAGGGAGCGCCGCTCCTCGGTGAGCGCCGCCTCGCTCCAGCGCAGCGCCTCCAGCAGCAGCCGGTCCTTGCTGCCGAAGTAGTACAGGATGTGGCCGCCGCTGGTGCCGAGGCGTTCGGCGAGCGCCGCCATGGTCAGGGCGGCCAGGCCGTCCTCGGCGATGGCCGCCATCGCCCCTTCGAGGATCCGTTCCTCGGTGACGCGGCCGTCCCGCCGGCGAGCCGTCCCCTTGCCCGGGCCCGTGCCCGGCCCCGTCCCGGCGCCCCTTCCCGGCCCGGTCGCCGACCCCGCTCCCGTTCCCGACCCCGTGCCCGACCCCGTCCCTGCCACTGTCCGGCCTCCACCGTCCTGCCCGTCCTGCCCGCCCTGCCAGTGTGCCCCCGCTCGGCAGGACCCTATCCCGCTCGGCGACGGGTGCCGCCGCGTCCGGAGGCGGATGCGCTTCGCGCCCGGATCGTGGCGGGGTCTTGACGGGTCTGCCGCCATGCCTCATCTTGAATGCCATTCTAACTTCTAGAACGGCATTCAAACTTTGAGGAGGGGGCGTATGGTGACCGGACTCGGCACAGGAGTCGCGAACGACGAGGTCTTCCACGTCGAGACGCACGGGATCGACCCGATCCCCGACAGCGACCGGCACGGCAGCCCCAAGGACCTGTTCTGGCTGTGGTTCGGGTCGAACCTGACCTTCACCTACGTCATCAACGGCGCTCTCGCCGTCGCGTTCGGCCTGTCCTTCTGGCAGGCCACCGCCGTCGTCGTCATCGGCGGCCTCGCCTTCTTCGTCGTCAGCGCCGCCGGACTCAGCGGTGTACGCACCGGGACCGCGACCCTGGTCATCTCACGTGCCGCCTTCGGCCACACCGGCAACATCCCCGCCGGCTTCCTCAACTGGGTCGTCAGCATCGGCTACACCATCGTCAACACGGTGGTGGGCACCCTCGCACTGGAGTCGTTCTTCACCGCGCTCGGGTGGACGGCCCCGGGCGACACGGGCCGCGCCCTGGCCCTGCTCATCACCCTGACCCTGACCTTCGCGGTGGCCATGTGGGGCCACGCCACGGTCCAGCTCGCCGAGCGCTGGCTGGCCTACGTCCTGGCCGCCGGCTTCGCCGTCTTCCTCCTCTTCACCCTCCCCGCCGCCGACCTCGCCGCCCCCGCGGCCGCCGGCGCCGGCGCGTCCGCCTGGAGCTGGGCGCTCGTCGTCGCGCTCGCCGGTCCCTTCTCGTACCTCCCGATGCCCGCCGACTACACCCGCTACCTGCCCCGGGACACCTCGCTGCGCGCCCTCACCTGGACCGGTGCGCTCGGCGGGTTCGTCTCCTCCGTGGCGCTCGGCGTCGGCGGTGTGGCCGCCGCGACCGGCACCGACATGACCGACGCGGTGGCGGGCGCCGCGGGTCTGCTGCCGGGCTGGTTCCAGCCGCTGTTCCTGATCCTCGTCCTCGGCGGATCCGTCACCAACTCGATCATCACGCTGTACTCCTCCGGCCTCAACCTCCAGGTCCTCGGCATCCCGTGGCACCGCGCGAAGGCGCTGCTCATCAGCGCGGCCGTCACCGCCGCCGGTTCGCTGGGCGCCCTGTTCCTCGCCGACTTCACCGAGTCCCTCCTCGGCTTCCTGTCCCTCCTGATCATCGTGTTCGCCCCCTGGAGCGGCGTCTTCCTCACCGACATGCTGCTGCGCCGCTGCACGTACGACACCGAGGCCCTGTGCGCCGGCCGGTCCGGCGCGTACGGATACCGCTCCGGCTACCACCCCGCCGGAATGGCCGCCCTCCTCACCGGCCTCGTCTTCGCCGCTCTCACCTGCGACTCGGAGCTGTGGACCGGGCCGCTCGTCGAACCCCTCGGCGGCGCCGACCTGACCCCGCTCGGCGCCGTGGTCGCCGGACTCGCGTACTGGGCCCTCACCCGCCGCACCCCGCACCGGCCCCAACCGGCCCCCCTCCCGTACTGACCACACCACCCACCCCGACAGGAGCACCCCGCCCCATGCCCACCCCCACCACCCCCGCCGACCTGGTCGTGCTCGGCGCCCGCGTCCACACCGTCGACCCCCGCCTCCCCGAGGCCGAAGCCCTGGCGGTACGGAACGGCCGCATCGTCCACGTGGGTACGGACGCGGACACCGCCGCGTGGACCGGCCCCGGAACGCGGGTGATCGAGGCCCGCGGACGGCTGGTCGTGCCCGGTTTCATCGACGCCCACAACCATGTGCGCCTCGGCTCCGACGACGCCTGCGTCCAGCTCGCTGGCGCGACCGGCCTCACCGAGATCCACCGGCGGGTCACCGCCTGGCTCGCCGACCACCCCGGGGCCGACTGGATCGAGGCCGAGGCCTTCGACTACTCCGCCATCCCCGGCGGCCGCATGCCGCACGCGCACGACCTCGACCCCGTCACCGGCGACCGCCCGGCGATCGTCCTCAGCTACGACGTCCACACCGCATGGCTCAACACCGCCGCCCTCCGCCGGCTCGGCATCGACCGCCACCGTACGAACCTGCCCTTCGGCGACGCCGACACCGATCCCGTCACCGGCGAACCCACCGGATTCGTCCGCAACTTCGCCGTCAAGGGCCTCTCCCGCGACGGCCACCGCGCGCTCCGGGACCTCGGTGTGCCCTGGGCGTCCCCGAACCGGCAGTACGGGCGGCTCCTCAGCAGCCTCGACGACGCCATCCGCTTCGGCATCACCACCGTCGTCGAACCCCAGAACTCCCTCGACGACCTCGCCCTGTTCACCCGCGCCCGCGCCGAGGGGCGCCTCGCCTCCCGCCTCGTCGCCGCCCTCTTCCACCCGCGCGGCACCACCGACGCCGACCTCGACGCCTTCGAGGCCGCCGCACGGCGCTTCGACGACGACCGCATGCGCGTCGGGCCGCTCAAGCTGTACATCGACGACGTCGTCGAACCGCGCACCGCCGCCCTCCTCGAACCGTACGCCGGCTGCCGCCACCACCGCGGCGACACCTACTACCCGCCCGAGGAGTTCGCGGACCTCCTGGCCCGCCTCGACGCCCGGGGCTTCCAGTGCTTCGTGCACGCCACCGGCGACCGCGGCATCCGCACCGTCCTCGACGCCGTCGCCCACGCCCGCGAGGTCAACGGCCCGCGCGACGCACGCCACCAGATCGTCCACGTCGAGTGCCTCGACCCCGACGACGTGCCGCGCTTCGCCGAACTGGGCGTCGTGGCCTGCATGCAGCCGCGCCACTGCGCGCCCGAGATCGCCGGCCCCGGCCAGGACTGGGCGGAGAACGTCGGGGCGTCCCGCTGGCACAAGGCGTGGCCCATGCGCAGCCTCCACCGCGCGGACGCGGCCCTGGCGTTCTCCAGCGACTGGAACGTCGCCGAGATGGACCCCATGGTGGGGCTCTACACCGCCGTCACCCGGCGCCCCCTCGCCGGGGGCGAGCCGTGGCGCCCGGAGGAGACCGTCGACATCGCCACCGCCGTGTACGGCTACACGATGGGTTCCGCGTACGCCAACTTCCTCGAACACGACCTCGGATCACTGACCGTCGGGAAGCTGGCCGACTTCGTCGTCCTCTCCCGCGACATCCTCGACGCCCCGCCCCACGACATCCCCGGCACCGTGGCCGAGACGGTGGTCGTCGGAGGGGAGGTCGTGCACACCGCGTGAGGCGGGCCGGGGCGCCGGTCGTGCGTCTCCGTACCCGCCCGGGCACCCAACGCGACGGCGGCGGCCGCAATGAGCCACCGCGGGCAACGGGTTTCGCGCGGACCGGTGCGCCGCCCCCGTCGTGCCGGTACGGTCCGCCCATGGACGACTTCGAGTTGACCAAGGGCATCGACGCATGCGCGCGACCCGACCAGTTCGTACGACTCAGGCTCGCCGCCTACGACGCGGCCGCGGACGCCGGCATCTCCTGGGCCCTCAAGGCCCAGGCGCCCCGCCGCGCCGAGGTCCGGATCGCCCGCGAACTGCACCAGGACATCCAGGCGGCCCGCGTCGCCTGGAACGCGCCCGAGACCACCGACGGCAACTGGCCGCAGCTCGTGGGCAGACTGCACAGCCTGCTCCACATCAGTCATCTCATACCCGCGCTGCTGGAGACCAGCGCCGACCAGGACCTCGACACCGACCTGGTCCAGGCACTGCGCTCGGCCGCCGTCATGTGCGCCGGCTTCGACCGCGCGCTGTCGGAGCTGGAGGAAGCACTGCGCGGCGCCCCCGGCACCGGCGACGGCCAGGACCCCGACCTCCTCGCGGTCGCGTCCCGGCACGCGCTGACCGCCCTGCTCCTGCTGGACAAACAACTGCTCTCCAGGATCACCGCCCGGGCGGGCGCGTCATAGCGACTTCTTCGACACGACGCGCCCCCCGACCGGAAGGACACTCCCTAGACCGCGGGGCCGGCGAGGTGGCGCCCGGGGCGGTGGCGGATGCGGGCGGCCAGGGCCGCCACGTCGTCCTCCGCCCCCTCGGCCTCCAGCCGGGCGACGACCTCGTCGAGCAGCTCCTCCACCCCGGCCCCGGCCGGCAGGCGCAGTCCCGCCAGCCGGTCCAGCGACACGTCGATGTCCTCGCCGCGCCGCTCCACCAGACCGTCCGTGAACAGCAGCAGCGTCTGGGACGGTGCGAGGTCGCGGGTGACCAGCTCGTACCCCCCCACGCCCGTACCCAGCGGCGGCCCGACCGGCAGGTCCACCAGCTCCCCGGTGCCGTCCGCGCCGAACAGCGCCGGCGGGAGGTGGCCCGCGCCGGCGAACGCCGCCCTGCCGCGCGCCGGGTCCACCCGGACGAGCAGGCAGGTCGCGGGCCGGCGGTTGCCGTCCCCGGTGACCGCGGCGTCCAGCTGGCGCAGCACCCGGTGCGGGGGAAGGTCCGTCGAGGCGACGTACCGCAGCATCGACCGGTAGGCGTTCATGTCGACGGCGGCGTCCAGCCCGTGCCCCATGACGTCGCCCATGACCAGCAGGGTGCGCCCGTAGTGCAGGCGCACCGTCTCGAACCAGTCGCCGCCCACCAGGGCGCCGCCGCCGGCGGGCAGGTACCGGGTGGCGAGGTCCAGGTTCGGGTGCGGCCGGCCGGGCTCCGCCAGCAGGGCGCGCTGGAGGTTGAGCGCGGTGCCGTACGTCGCCGCGTGCCGCCGCGCGTGCCCGAGGTGTACGGCCGCGAGACGGGCCGCGCCCTGCAGGGCCGCCGTCTCGTCGTCGGTGAACGCGCCACTGGCGCGCACGGCGAGCAGCACGCCGTACGGGTGACCCCAGGCCGTCACCGGGACGGCCACCGTTCCGCGTGGGCCGCGTGGGCCGTACGGGTCGTACGCCGGGGCGGTGTCCGCGACGGGCCGCTCCTCCTGGAGCGCGCGGAGCGCCCGGGCCCGTCCGTCGCCGCGCGGGGCACCGTCCGGCGCGAGCAGATCCGCCCGGCCGGCCGTCGCCGCGCGGACCCATGCGGGTCTCGTGCCGGGCCGGAGCACGGGAACGTCCTCCGCCAGCAGGTCCACCGCCGCGGCCTCGCACAACCGGCCGCACACGAAGGCGGCCAGTTCCGCGCACGTGGTCCGCTCGTCGAGGCTGCTGCCGATGGTCTCGACGGCCTGTTCCCACATCCCGAGCCGGGCCGCGACCGGGAAGTCCGGGCCGCCCGGCGGGATCGCGGGCTCACTGCCCCTGCTCAACGGCACCACCTCGACGACAGGAGCCGGTCCCTCCAGTGTGGCGGCAAACCCGCCGGACGGCGCCCCGGTGCCCACCGTCCCGGCGCACGCCGTCCGCCCACGCCTACCGGCGCCCCGCGCGCCGCGTGAGGAACCCGCGTGCGAAGCGACGCAAGGACCGGCGCACACCCCGGCGCACCGGCCTCCCGGCGGGCAGCGCCCGCTTCCCGGCACCGCCCAGCGGCACCCGCGGCAGCAAGTACCGCATCCGGCCGGTCTCCAGCACGCAGAACGGTTCGCCGCCCATCTCGCGTGGCCGGCTCACGATGACGCGCAGCGGGCGCGGCGGGTCGCCGGGGAACTCCGCGGTCACCGTTCCGGCCCCCGACCGGTCCGGCCCGTACGCCACGGCCTTGCCGTCCACCAGCACCTCGAACCCGCCGGACGCGCCCAGGAACTGGACCGTGACGGAGTGACCGTCCTGGTCGACGTGGAAACGGGGGCCGAGGGCCATGTGCGCCTCCCGGGCCGCGAGAGAGGCCGTGGGTCCGTCTCTCCAGCGTAACGACGCGCCCACGCCCGGCGCGAAGCACGTGGCGCGGGAGAATCCGCACACCGGCTGCCGGGCGCCGACGGCGGGGTGCCGACTCCGGGGCACCGACCGCGGGCGCCGACCGCGCGGGTGCCGGAGACCGCGCGGCGCCGAACACCGGCTGCGCGACGAACACCGGCCGCGCGGCGCCGAACACCGGCCGCGAAGCCGGACGGCCGGCGGCACGCGCCCGCACAAGGGGTGTGCGAGGCGCGCCGCCGGCCGGGGGAGCCGGGGCGGGGGAGAGCCCTAGCGCCGCAGTCCATCCAGCGGACGCAGGTCGTCGTCGCCGAGGGCGCGCCCCTCGCCCTGGGGCTCCGGGCTGCCGGTGTTGCCGTACGACTGCGTCGAGAAGTTGCCGTTCTGCGTGCTCACCGCGCGGTCGCCGGTCGCACCGGCCAGGGGGGCGGCGGCACCGAGGACGGCGGCGGCGAGACCGGCGGTGGCCAGCACCTTCTTGATCATGGTTCGTTCCTTACGTCGAAGCGACCGGGGTCCGGCCTGGTAACGGCCGGGCGGCGGCGGACGTATGCCGCATTCACCCGTTTGCCGGGCGGGCCGGTCGCGCCGTCGGCGGGCCGGGCGCCTCAGTCGTCGACGCGCTTCAGGACCTCGCCGAGGTCGACGAACGTGAAGTCGGTGCCCTCCCGTCCGCCGGTGACCGGCGCGTTGTGGCCGTCCTGCACCACCAGCAGCCCGTGCGGGTACTTCCGGCCGAGCGGGGCGTTGAGGACGGCGGCGCCGTCGCACTCCTCCGAGCCGTCGACGCCACCACCGGCTGCCGCGGTGACCCGGAAGCCGCCCTCGTACGCGTTGTCGTCCGACGGCTCGCGGTCGTAGAGGGCGAAGGTGTCGTCACCCTGGCTGGAGGCCAGGAGCAGCCCGTCGCCGTCCGCCTCGGTGAGCAGCGCGAGGCCCTCGACGTCGGCGGACAGGCGGGAGCCGCCGAAGCCCGGGTCGGCGCCCGGGGCGCACTCGTCGCTCTCCTCGTCGTACACGCCCGGTACGCCGTACTCGCGGACCCGGTCGACGAGTACGGGAGCGGCGCCCGTCAGGTCGGCGCGCACGCGCCAGATGCCGACGTCCTCCTGCCCCGCGTACAGCGTGCCGTCGGCCGGGTCGACGACCATGCCCTCGACCTGGGGGAGTTCGTCCGGTTCGCCGCACGGCGTCCAGGACGTGCCGTCGGGCAGCCGGAAGGAGGAGGGGAGGTCCAGGCTGCGCACCTTCCGGTAGGTGACCGTGCCGGCCGGGGTCGGCAGGAGCTCCAGCAGCGCGACGGTGGTGCGGCCGCGGCGGCTCACCAGGGCGTACGAACGGCCGGTCGCGGTGTCGGTCCAGGTGGCGAGCCCGTACGCGGTGTGCTGGTCGTTGATGTCGTCCTGGTCCGCGGAGAAGACCGGCGGGGCGGCCGGGTCGGTGATGTCGGTGAGCGGGCCGGTGGCGCGGCCGGGTGTGATGCGGTGGAAGCGCAGCCGGTCGTGGCCGCGGTCGGTCGTGACGGCCACGTCCGCCCGGCCGGAGGGCAGCCGCAGGCGGTGGACGAGGTCGACGTTGTTGAAGCGGCCGGGGGCGTCGCCGGGCCCGGCGGGCGGGGGAGCGGGCAGCGACTGGACCAGCCGCGCGTCCAGGTCGTAGACCCGCAGGCCGCCCTCCTTGGCGGTGGCGATGACCAGGCTGCGGCCGGGGTGGGCGGCGTCGCGCCAGATCGCCGGGTCGTCGGCGTCGGCGTTGCCGCCCTCGGCGTCGTCGTACAGCGGGGCGGTCTCGGCGCGCGGCTCGACGCCGGGCAGCGGCCTGCCGGAACGGGTGGAGTGGGCGCCCCCGGGGTGACCCGCTTCGGCGCCGGTACCAGCGGCTTGGGCGCCGGCCGGGAGGGCGCCGGCCCGGTGCGCGGCGGCGGGGTGCGCGGGGACGGTGGCGGTGAGCGCCGCGAGGGCGGTACCGAGCACGAGGGTGGCCGACCGGACGGGACGGTACCTGAACACGAGGACCCCTTGTTGTCGGGAGCATGGCAATGCGGTGCCGATCCTGGGGTCACCCGGTGACCGGTCGGCCTACGCCGGGTGTGGCTCCCGTGAACTCCTCGCGTCGCGGCCCGCCGCCGCTCAGGTGGGGACGCCCCGCGCGGGCGTCTCGGCGGGTGCCTCCTCCGGCACCCGCACGGGCCCGGGCGCCGGCCCGCCGGGCTCGAACCCGGCCAGCATCCGCTCCAGCTCCCGCTGGTCCGGGCCCACGAAGGGATCCGTCCCCGGCGCGGAACTGATCGTGTCGAGCATCCGGGACGTGAGGCCGCCGGCCACCGGCAGGTGCGTGCTCAGGACCACCTCCGGGTCCATCTCCCGCAGCGGCTGCACGGTGGCGAGGTACTTGCCGACGTCGACGGTGTGCACCCACGGGCTGTCGACGCTGGCCCACAGCAGCTGCGCGGCCCGCAGCTGTTCCGGGACGAGCGCGCCCGCGTCGTCGCCCTCGGCAAGCTCCGCGCTCGGCACGGGAGCGCCGAAGCAGTCCGAACTGAAGCAGGCGCGCGCCCGGTCGTCGTAGAAGCCGACGGTCGCCGGGTTGTCGAAGAGCGGCGGCCGGAACGCCCTGAGCGTGCGGTCACCCACGTCCAGCGACTGGCCCGGGTTCAGCAGGAACACCCGCTCCTGGGGCAGCGGCCGCTCGGTGGACATGATCCCCGCACCGAGGAACGTGGTGACGACCCGCGCCTGCGGAGCCGCGTCCAGCAGGGCGAAGATCCCTCCCGTGTGGTCGCGGTCGGGGTGGGTCAGCCAGATCCACCGCACGTCGGCCGGGTCGATCGCCGAGCCGACCGCGTCCAGGAAGTTCCGGTCGGGCAGACTCAGCCCCGTGTCGACGACCACCGGTTCCGTGGCGTGCAGGACGAACGCGTTGACGCAGAGGAATCCGATGCCGGGTACCTCCAGGGAGTCCGCGAGGACGGTGATGTCACGGCCGACTCTGTGCATGGTCATGGTGGATCTCCCGTGCCCCCAGCGGTGAACAGGCTCGCGGCCGGCGACGGGGAGGCGCGAACCCCCTCCGGGCTCCCCACCTTCCATGGTGTGCCCGCCGGACCCCACCCGCACCCGGGTCGCGCACCGGGGTCACAACCGGTGGCTCACCGGCGTCACGCACCGGCGTCGCGGCCCCGGGTCCGGGCCTCCGGGGCCGCGAGCGTACCCCCGCGAGACCCGAGCAGGTACGCGGGCGATCAGCCGTTTCGCCCACCGGCGTGCGCCCCGGCCGGTAAGGAGGCACGGTGGCAGGACGGAGAGGAGCGGTGATGGGCGGCGCAGAGGGGACCCCGGCCCGCGGTGGCGCGGCGGGCGGGCCGCAGCCGTCGTCGGCGGAGGGGCTGCTCGACGTCCTGGGCGTGGCGGCCGTCGTCCTGGACGCGGACGGGCGCATCGTGCTGTGGAGCCCGCAGGCCGAGAAGCTGCTCGGCTACACCGCCGAGGAGGCCCTCGGCCAGTACGCCGCGCACCTCCTCGTCGCGGAGGAGAACTTCGGCTGGGTCGTCGACCTCTTCGAACGGGTGATGAGCACCGGCGCCTGGTCGGGCGAGTTCCCCGTACGGCACAAGGACGGCAGCCGGCGCGTCCTGGAGTTCCGCAACATGCGGCTCCTGGACGACCGCGGTGACTACTACGCCCTGGGCCTCGCCACCGACCAGGCCACGCTGCGCAGGGTGGAGCGGGACCTGGCGCTGTCGGTACGGCTCGTGGACCAGTCGCCGATCGGCCTGGCCGTCGTGGGCACGGATCTGCGGTACGTGGGCGTCAACGCGGCCCTGGAGCGGCTCGACGGGCTGAGCGCCGGCCAGCACAAGGGGCGGCGGGTCGCCGAGGTCCTCTCGTTCGCCGACGCGGAAGCGGTCGAGGAGGCGATGCGGACCGTCCTGGACAGCGGCGTACCCCTGCTCGACCGCCAGCTCGTGGGGCGGACCCCGGCGGATCCGGACACCGATCACGCCTGGTCGGTGTCGTTGCACCGGCTGGAGGACGTGGGCGGCCGGGTCCTGGGGCTCGCCATCTCCGTGATCGACGTGACCGACCGGCACCGCGCGGCCACCGAGGCCGAACGGGCCCGCGACCGCCTGGCGCTGGTCGCCGACGCGTCGGTACGCATCGGAACGACGCTCGACCTGGAGCAGACCGCCCGCGAGCTGGCCGACGTCGCCGTGCCCGAGCTCGCGGACGTCGCCGCGGTGGACCTCCTGGACACGGTGCTCGAAGGACGCCCGGCCCGCATCGCCGCCGACGGGCCGGCCGTCATCCGGGCGCTGGCGGTGGCCGCCGCGTACCCGACGGTCGCGGTCCGGGCCGCCGACCCGCCCGGCGAACCGGCCCACTACAGCGCCGACCGGCTCGTCACCCGCTGCGTGCGGACCGCCCGCCCGGTCATGGTGGCCGAGGTCGACGACGCCGCCCTGTCGTGCATCGCCAGGGACCGGCACTCAGCCGAACTGCTGGCCGAGTCGGGTCTCCACTCGTACCTCGCGGTGCCCCTGATCGCCCGGGGCGAGGTGCTGGGCGCCCTCGACCTCAAACGCGCCCGCAACCCGTACCCCTTCACCGAGGACGACGCCCTGCTCGCGAGCGAACTCGCCGCCCGGGCGGCCGTGTGCATCGACAACGCCCGCCTGTTCCGCAGACAGCGGGAGACCGCGCTGACCCTCCAGCGCAGCCTCCTCCCCGAAACCCCCGGCCACCTCGTCGGGCTGGAGGTGGCGTCGCGCTACCAGCCGGCCGGCGCGGGCAGCGAAGTGGGCGGCGACTGGTTCGACATCATCCCCATGGACGACGGACGCACCGCCCTCGTCGTGGGGGACGTGATGGGCAGCGGCATCAACTCCGCCACCACCATGGGCCGCCTGCGCACCGCCACCCAGACGCTCTCCCGCCTCACCCTCGACCCCGCGGAGGTGCTCCGCCACCTCGACGAGATCACCGCCGGCCTCGAACCCTCCCTGGCCACCTGTGTGTACGCCGTCTACGACCCGCACCGCGCCCAGTGCTGCCTGTGCACCGCCGGCCACCCGCCGCCCGTCCTGATCCGCGCCGGCGAGGGCCCCCGGCTGCTCGACCTCCCCACCGGCGCGCCCCTCGGCGTCGGCGGCGTCCCCTTCCGCGACGTCACCACCGAACTCGCCCCGGGCGACCGGCTGGTGTTCTACACGGACGGACTGGTCGAGACCCGCGACCAGGACATCGACACCCGCCTGTACCGGCTCCTCGACCTCCTCCGCACCCCGGACCCGACGCTGGAGGACACCTGCGACCGCCTCCTGCGCGAACTGCGCAACGGCGGCAACCAGGACGACGTCGCCCTCCTCGTCGCCCGCGTCCGCTCCCCCAACGACCGACTCTCCACCTCCGGCCCGGCGTGAACCGTTGCGAGGAACCCATGAGGGGAACCTCGCGGGGGCCCGTGGGACGGGTCGGTGGGACGGGCCGTTACTGATGGCGGTTCGCGGCGTTGGTCTGGCTATGACCAAGTCTCAGCGTATTCTCGCCGCCCTTGCCGTGGCCGCCGGTGCTTCCGTCCTGTCGGCGCCCACCGCGGGGGCGGCCATCGTGCCCGCTCCGGGGCCCCAGGGGCCGTCCGTCCTCGACCGGGTCGACGACCTCGCGTCGATCGCCGTCGCTCCCGAGCACCGCTCGAAGGTTCCGACCGTGACGGAGCAGTTCGGCGGGCTCGACGGGCTCCAGCGCCTCGGTGAGGCACGTCAGCTGATCGAGCCGGTCGCGCCGGTCATGGGATTCCTCCCGGTGAGCTGACCACCGGCGCTCCCCACCCGCCGCGGGGAGCCGGGTGACTCGGTCCGGTTACTCGAACCGGGCCGTGTCGCCCGCGCCCCGGCGTACGATCTCGGCCTCGCCGCCGGAGAAGTCGATGACCGTGGTCGGCTCGGTGCCGCAGTCGCCCGAGTCGACCACCGCGTCCACCACGTGGTCGAGACGCTCCTTGATCTCCCAGCCCTGCGTCAGCGGCTCGTCCTCGTCCGGCAGGAGCAGCGTGCTCGACAGCAACGGCTCACCGAGTTCGGCGAGCAGCGCCTGCGTCACCACGTGGTCCGGGATCCGGACGCCCACGGTCTTCTTCTTGGGATGCATCAGCTGACGCGGCACCTCCTTCGTCGCCGGGAGGATGAAGGTGTAGCTGCCGGGCGTCGCCGCCTTGACCGCGCGGAACACATCGTTGTCGACGTGCACGAACTGGCCCAGCTGCGCGAAGTTCTCGCACACGAGGGTGAAGTGGTGACGGTCGTCGAGGTCGCGGATCGACTTGATCCGGCCGATGCCGTCACGGTTGCCGAGCTGGCAGCCCAGGGCGAAACAGGAATCCGTCGGGTAGGCCACGAGCGCGCCTGAGCGGATGATGTCGACCACGTTGCTGATCGTGCGCCGCTGGGGGTTCTCGGGGTGCACGTCGAAGTACTTCGCCATCCACCGAGCCTACGCGATCCGGCCACCCGCACCGGCCCACCCGGGACCGCCCCGCCGCCGGGTCACCGGATGAGCGCGCCGCGTACGGGGCTCACCCGAGGAACACCTCGCCCACCGGCAGCAACTCGGGCCGTTTCGCGGTGCGGCCGTCGCCGGAGGACCGGCCGCGCAGGCGCCGCCCGAGCCAGGGGCCGAGGAACGAGGCCACCCAGCGCAGTTCGGCACCCGCGGCGCCCAGGGCCGTCGACGACGCCCGCGGGGGCAGCGGGAGCGCCCAGGCGTCGTCGGCGCCGGGCAGCCGGACCGCGTGGGCGACCGCCGCGGCGATCCGGTCGTGGCCGAGGGGACAGGCGTGGAGACGGTCCGGGGTCCACAACCGCGGGTCGGTGGCGACGGGCTGCCGGGCGGTGTCGGCGACCGTGACACCGTGCCGGGCGGCCGCGGCGCGGATGCGGTCGTTCAGGTCGAGCACACGGGGCCTGAGCGGCCGGGCGAGAGGCGCGATCCGCCCCATGTCGGGAAAGGTCAACGTCACCACGTGCGCCCCGGAGGCCGACAGCGCGGCGAACATCTCCTCCAGGTGCCCGGCCACCTCACCGGCGTCGAAGCGCGGCCGGAGGATGTCGTTGACCCCGGCGACCACGGTGACGATGTCGGGGCGCAGCGCCAGGGCCGGCTCCAGCTGTGCGGCCCGGACCTGGCCCGCGAGGCGGCCCCGTATCGCCAGATTGGCGTACTGCAGACCGGGGTTGACGGCCGAGAGGCGCTCGGCGAACCGGTCCGCCCAGCCCCGCAGGCCCAGCGCGTCGTCCCCGTCACCCACCCCCTCGGTCATGCTGTCGCCGAGGGCGACGTAGCGCAGGTACTCACCGTTCGGCATGCGCGGTCCGCTGCCTCTCCCGCAGTACGTCCGCGATCCGCACGCACCAGTCGCGGTGCTCCCGCTCGAAGGCCAGACCGCGCAGACACGTCAGGTACGGCCCGATCCGCTCCCCGTGCAGCAGGAACTCCTCCTCGTCCGCATTCCCGCGCAACTGCCGCAACAACGCGCCCAGGACGTCGATCTTCGCCTCGGCCATCGCCGCCCGCTCCCGGAGCTGTTCGATCACGACCCCGGTGCCGATGCGGTCCGCGCTCTGGACCTTGACGAGCAGGTCGTCGCGGATGAACGAGGGCTTCGCGGTGGCGGCCGCGAACGCCTCCAGCTCCGCCCGACCCGCGTCGGTGACCCGGAACAGGCGCTTGTTGGGCCGCGTTTCCTGCACCACCTGACGCCCGGCGACCAGGCCTTCCTTCTCCAGCCTGGCCAGCTCGGTGTACAGCTGCTGCGGCAGGGCGTGCCAGAAGTTCGCCACGCCGATGTCGAACACCTTCGCCAGTTGGTAACCGCTGTACTCGCCGTCGAGCAGCGCCGCCAGCACGGCATGCCGCAAAGCCATCGGGACGGCCCCCTTCCCTTTCGTTGCCCGCCACTGCATCATACTCAAAAAAGTGACTAGTCACATTGTTGAGTAGTCGAGAGTCGGTGCGAGGACGAGGGGAAGCGGTCATGGACGTCACAGCAGCCACGGAGGCCACGGAGGCCACGGAGAAGACGGTCGAGCGCTTCCGCGACGCGGTGGAGGAGCGTGACCTCGCCGTACTGGACGAGCTGTTCACCGAGGACATCCGCCTCTACAGCCCGGTCAAGTTCACGCCCTTCGAGGGCAAGGCCATGGTGACGGGGCTGTTCGGCGTCCTGCTGCGCACCTTCGAGGACTTCCGTTACGTCGGGCACTTCGCGGGGGCCGCCGAGACCAGCGGTGACGACGGGGAGGCGCCGGCGATGGTGTTGCTCTTCCGTGCCACCGTCGGTGGCAAGCGGATCCACGGCATCGACCTGCTGCACTTCGACGGGGCGGGCCGGGTCAAGGAGTTCACCGTGATGGTCCGTCCGCAGTCAGCGGTGCACGCGCTGGGAGAGGCGGTCCTCGCCGGCCTGGTCGCCGACGGCCTCGCCCCGGCGTCACCCTGACCAGCGGTCCGGGACGCGGGGGAGTGGGGGCGGCGGGCGTCCCGGCGGCGGGAGGCTGCCGGGACGGGCCGCACGGTGAGGCGTGGTGGTTCAGGCGTCGTGGTTCACTTGGCCGGCGCCTGGTAGAGGCCACGGCCGGCACGGCGTGCGCGGGAGGTGGCGACGAGCCGGTCGAGGGTGCTGCGCACGGTGTTGATGGCGCCGGAGGTGTCGTCGCGGCCGAGTTCCTTCGCGACGTCCCGGGCGCGCACGGGAGTGTCACCGCTGCGGGCGAGGATGGCGGCGACCTGCTCGGTGAGGCCGCCGGTGCTGTCGGCCGCCGGGGTGGTCTCCTTGACCACCGGCTTCTTGGCCTTCGCGGTCTTCGCAACCTTCGCGGCCGTGGCGGCCTGCTTGGCCTTCGCCGCCTGCGCGGGTTTGGCGGGAGCGGCCTTCTTGGCCGGGCGGGCCTTGGCGGCGGACTTGCCGGCGGGCTTCGCGGCCGACTTGGACGCCGGCTTGGCGGACTTCCTGGCGGTGGTCCGGCGGCCCGTGGCCGCGGAGCGGGACGTGCGCTGTGCCGGCACGTCCGCCGCGGTGACCTGGGCCTCGGCCTCCGCCTCCGGTGCCTTCGCCGGCTCCTCGTCGGCCGCCGGGACCTCGTCCGGGGGGGTCTGCTCCTGCTCGGGGGCGTCGGCCGGTGCGTCGTCGGCCACGGTGGTGGCCGGCACGTCCTCGGTGGCGGCCGGCGCTTCGGCCCGCGGGGCCGGGACGGCGGAGGTGGACAGGGCCTGGAGCGCGGTCAGCGCGCTGCGAATGGACTCGAGCCGCTCGGTGACGGCGGCGAGGTCCTTCTCCAGCGCCTGCTGGTGTTGTTCGAGTTGGGGGAGTTCTTCCTTCAGCAGGGCGGTGGTTGCCTCGATGTTGCCTGCTGCGCTGGCCGGAATGGGCACGTGTCCTCCTACGGGGGTGCACGGCGTTCGTGCAGGACGGGAACTGTGCCGAAGAGTACGGCCGCGGCGTTGTGTCAAGCAAACAAGCGGTGACCGTTGCCTTGCGGGCCAACGCGAGCGCCGGCACCTGCCCTTACGCCCGGCCAGGCCAACTGTTGTGCCATGTACGGGCGTTGGGGAGGAACGACGAACCGCGACGGGATCAGGTGGTGTTCCGTACGCGAGCCGCCGCCCGTTCCGCTTCGCGGATGACGGAGTCGGTGTCGACCCCCAGGAGTTCACCCCGGGACTTGAGCATCCGGCCGTCCACGAACACATGACTGACGTTGGGCGGCTGTCCATTGAGCACGATCTGACCGACCCAGTCGAAACGCGGTGCGAAATTCAATGTGCTCGGGTCGAGTACGACCACATCCGCGCGTTTCCCGGGGGTGAGCGAACCGATGCGGTCGGCCATGCCGACGCACTCGGCACCACCGAGCGTCGCCATGCGCAGCACCGCGGGGATCGTGGGATGCACTCCGGCATCCCGGTGCAGCGCCCGTTGCAGCCCGACGGCCGCCTTCATCACGCCGAACATGTCGGAGGTGTCGTTGGTTCCCCCGTCATGGCCGAGCCCCACCTTCACCCCGCGCTCGTGCAACGCCGGAAGCCGGATGATGCCCGAGGCCAGGCGCATGTTGCTCAGTGGACAGTGGGCCACGCGGACGTCGTGCTCGGCGGCCATCGCGATCTCGTCGTCCGTCAGGTGGATGGCGTGGTTCATCAGCAGGCCGGGGCCGAACGCCCCCGCCAGGCGCAGCGCCCGGACCGGGTCGTCCCCGCGGTCGCTGTGGTGCTCCAGGACGTGGGAGTTCAGCATCACCCCGAGGTCCCGGGCCAGTTCGCCGCAGCGGCGCAGCCGGCTCACGGTGGCCATGCCGGCGTGGGTCGCCACCTGCGCCGAGGCGAGCGGCAGCGGGTCGAGCAGTTCCTTCTTCACCCGCGTGACGAGGCCCGCGCCACCGTCGGTCTCCATCATCGCGTACACGAAGCGCAGCCCGGAGGCGTCCAGGGCCCTGACGTACCGCTCGCTGGTGTCGTACGGAATCGGGTGCACCCAGTCCACGACGGTGGTGACCCCGGCCTGGAGGGCGTCGAGTGCGGCGAGGCGGACGAAGTGGTACATGTCCGGGGCGTCGATCCGGGCGAGGGTCGGGCCGTTGCACGAGGCGAGCCAGCCGTACAGGTCCCGGTCGCCGCAGCCGCCGCGGATGCTGGACTGCCACAGGTGGTTGTGGATGTCCACGAAGCCCGGCAGGACGATCCGCCCGCCGACGTCCAGCACGCGGTCCCCGGGGCGGGCGGGCAGCCGCCGCCCCACGGCGGCGATCCTCCCGTGCCGCAGCAGGAGGTCGGCGTGCCGCAGGATGCCCAGGGGCCCCTCACCCACCTCCGGGTCCATGGTCAGGAGCAGTTCGGCCCCGCGGAGCAGGGTGGGGGCCGGCCGTTCCGGTCCGTCGGCGGGCCGTGGGCCGCGCCCCGCGGCCGGGGCAGCGCCCACCGCGAGGGGGACGCTGCCCAGGCCGGCCAGCACGCTGCGGCGGCTCGGTTCACGTGACTCCGTCATGCAAGTGGTATCCCGCGCGCCTCACCTCGCGGCAAGCGTGAATTCCGGCCAACGGTAATGGAATTCCACTTTCATTTACCGCTCAGCGCAGGGCCGCCGCCGACGGGACGACGACGCCGTACAGGTCGGCGATCGTCGCGAGCGCACCGTGGTGCAGTTGTTCGGCCGGTACGTCCGCGACCGGCGTCCGCAGCGGCCGGGTCGCGCAGGCGTCGGCGACGACCGTGGGCCGGTATCCGCGCAGGAACGCGCTGGCGGCCGTCGCGGCCACGCACATGTGGGTCATGAACCCGGCGATGACGACGTCCTGGTGACCGGCCGCGTCCAGGTGCGCGGCGAGGTCCGTGCCGGCGAACGCGTCGGGCACCGTCTTGACGACGACCGGCTCGCCCTCGGCGGGCGTCACCCGGTCGTGAACCTGGCCGATTTCCGTCCGGATGTCGTACGGGGTGCCTTCGCCGCCGTCGTTGACGACGTGGACGACGTTCGCGCCCGCGCTCCTGGCGTGCGCCAGCAGCCCGGCGGCCGAGGCGAGAGCGGACCGCCATCCCGCGAGCTCCATCACGCCGCGGGTGTAGGTGTTCTGGTAGTCGACCAGGATCAGCGTCGCACCGGGGAGCGACGCCGGAGTCTGATCAAAGCCGTTGAGGTCCCGCAGAGTTGTCACAGGCATGGCCGCACCTTTGCGTGGTCGGGTCGAATGGCCGGTCGTGCCATCGCGCGATGACGTGTTCGACGCTACGACCCGCTCACCGTGGCGGCAATGTCGGGTAACTTGCAGATACGGACATCGCCGACCCGACCGACCGGACGGAACTCCTGTGAGCGACACGGAACGGCTCATCGTCGTCCTCCTCTTCGACGGCGTCGATCTGCTGGACGTCACCGGCCCGCCGGAGGTCTTCTCACTGCTGCGCCGTGAGACGGACGGGGCGGACGGCTCCGCCGGCTACCGGGTCGTCCTCGCCGCCGAGACGCCCGGCCCGGTCACCACCGCCGCCGGGGTCCGTGTCCTGCCCGATCTCACCTTCGGCGAAGCGGCCGGCAGGAGCATCGACACGCTGATGGTCCCCGGCTCGGTGGAGGTCGACGAGCGGGGCCGGGTCCGCGCCCTCGCCGACCCCACCGTGGTCCACTGGGTGAAGACACTCGCCGCCCGGTCACGGCGCGTCGCGTCCGTCTGCGTCGGGGCGCACCTCCTCGCCGCCGCCGGCCTGCTGGACGGCAAACGCGCCACCACCCACTGGTCGACGGCACAGCAGCTCGCCGCCGACCACCCGGCCGTCGAGGTCGACGCCGACCCCATCTTCATCCGCGACCACGACGTGTGGACCGGCGCGGGCATCACCGCCTGCCTCGACCTCTCCCTCGCCCTCGTCGCCGAGGACTTCGGCGAGAACATCGCCCTGCGGGTCGCCCGCCAGCTCGTGATGTACCTCAAACGACCCGGCGGGCAGAGCCAGTTCAGCGTGCCCATCGAGCCGGTCTCCACCACCCGGCGCATGGACGACATCCGCCACCACATCACCCGCAACATCACCGGACCCCTCACCGTCCCCGACCTCGCCCGGCACGCCCACATCAGCGAGCGACAGCTCACCCGGATCTTCACGTCCGAACTCGGCACGACCCCGGCCGCCTACATAGAGGCGGCCCGCGTCGAAGTGGCCCGCAACCGCCTCGAATCCACGGACGACACACTCGACCGCGTCGCCTCCGCCGCCGGGTTCCCCACCACCGACACCCTCATCCGCGCGTTCCGCCGGCAACTCGACACGACCCCGACGGCGTACCGCAAACGCTTCCGGTACGCGGGCCAGGACCCGCCCGGCGGCCGCGGTCAGCGGTGAGGCGTCCAGCCGCGCCGACCGGAGCCGCCCACCGCATGGCCGGTGACCGCCGTGCGGCCCACCGCCGCGGCGAGCTTGCGCAGCCGGCGCCAGTCGAGCGGCGGCTGCGCCTGCGGGACCCCGGGCCGTAGGCGCGGCACCCGGACCCGTAGCGCCCGGGGCGCGATGCGGCAGTGGACGGGAGCGGGCAGGACGAACGCCTCGCCGTCGATGCCCACGTCGATGGCCGGACGGTCCGCCTCGACGACCACCTCGTGGGCCGTCAGCACCGTCAGCCCGCTCGCCTCCGGGTCCAGCAGGAGCCCGGCCGCCTCCGCCGCGTTGTCCACCCGGATGCCCAGGACACCGAGCACACCGGAGTCCAGACGCTCACGGCGGCCCAGCCCGGCCGGGTCGTCCCTGCGGTAGGGGTTGTTGCTCACCAGCACCGCCTGCGGGTCGGTGAGCGTCCGGCCCGCCGCGCGGGCGGTCAGCCGCGGCCCGCTCTGGCCGGTGAGCAGCTCGGGCAGCAGACCCAGCGCCGTGCCCACCTTGTCGTCCCGGTACGCCGGGTCCTGCACGACCGTCCCGTACACACCGAACGAGACGTTGTTGACGAACGGGTGACCGCCGGCGAAACCGAGGTCCACATGCAGTTCGACCCCGTCGGTGAGCGCGTCCAGGCAGGCGGCCGGGTCCTCGCGGTCCAGGCCCAGGTCCATGGCGAAGTGGTTGCGGGTGCCCGCGGAGACGACCAGGAACGGCAGCCCGTGCTCGGCGGCGACCGCGGCCACCAGCGCCTGCGTACCGTCACCACCCGCGACCCCCAGCAGGTCCGCGCCGTCCGCGACCGCCTCCCGGGCCAGCTGCGTGACGTCACGCCGCTCGTCCGCGTCGAGCAGCACCACCCGCGCCCCGAGCCGCTCCGCCTTCTCCCGGAGCCCGAACCGCTCCACCTTGGCACCGCCCGAGCGGGGGTTCATCACGAGGAACGGCCGCAGCGGGGGCGGGGTGCGGTGCTCCTTGACCCGTACCGGCCGCAGACCGGTGCTGCGCAGCGCGTAACGCCCGCTCCAGACGGCCAGCACCCACAGCGTGAGGGAGAGCAGGACCACCCACAGCAGGTTCGCGGCGTCGAACATCGCGATGACGGCCAGGGGCGCCGTCACGGCGAGCAGCACGGCCGCCGCCCGGGGCGCACCGCGCCGGGTCAGCGTCCACCACAGGCCCGCCACCGTCACGGCCAGGCCCGCCGCACCGGTCAGGAGCAGCAGCACGCCCCCGAGGCCCCCGTACAGCAGGGGCAGCAGCACGGCCAGCGTCACCGCCGCCAGGGACGCCCTGGCCGACCACCGCTGCTTGCGGTGGGCCCGCTCGCCGGCGTACCACTCGACCCCCATGGGTCCTCCCCTCGTCCGCGGACATCGTAGGAGCCCGGGGCGGGCCCGGCCCACCGGAGCCGGGGCGAACCAGCCGGTTCACTCCTTCAGCGCCGACCAGCCCGCGGGCTGCGCGGGGTCGAGCGTGCGCCACTGCGCCAGGACCTTCGGGTCCTGGGCGTCGAGCCAGTCGGTCAGCTCGCGGAACGAGACGCAGCGCACTTCCTTGCGCCGGCAGACGTTCTTCATCACGTCCTCCACCGCGTCCATGTAGATGCCGCCGTTCCACTGCTCGAAGTGGTTGCCGACGAACATGGGCGCACGGCTGCCGTGGTAGACGCGCTCGAAGCCGGCGAGGTAGGAGTCGCGGGTCTGCTCGCGCCAGGTGTCGTACATCGCCGGATCGCCGTCGGTGAGCCCCTTGGACTGGTTGTACAGGTAGTTGAAGTCCATGGACAGCACCTGGAAGTCCTTGCCGGGGAACGGCAGCATCTGCAGCGGCAGGTCCCAGACGCCGTTCTTCTTCGACGGCCAGATCTGGAAGTCGCCGGACGAGCTGGCGTCGTAGCGCCAGCCGAACGGCTTGGACGCCGGTATGAGCGTCTTCTGCCCCTCCAGGCACGGCGCCCGCCCGCCGACGACCTCACGGGTCGGGTCGAAGGGCAGCGGGTCGAGGTCGGTGAAGCCGGTGTTCGTCTTCCAGTTCTGTACGAAGGAGTAGAACTGGTCGATCTCGCTGGTCCACTCCGCCTCGCTCCAGTCCCCGCCGCCCTTGGCGCCGCAGAAGTGGCCGTTGAAGTGGGAACCGATCTCGTGGCCCTCCTTCCACGCCTTGCCGAGCTGGTCGAGCGTGGTGCGGATGTGCTCGCGCGTGGGGTACGCGATCGCGGCCGCTCCCTGGCCGTGCTGGGGCGGCCGGTACAGGTTCTGCTTGTCCTTCGGCAGCAGGTAGATGCCGGTGAGGAAGAACGTCATGTGCGCGTTGCTGTCCTTGGCCACCTGGCGGAAGCGGGAGAAGAGACGGTCGTCGCCCTCCAGGGCGCCGTCCCAGGAGAAGACGACGAACTGGGGAGGGCGCTGCCCCGGTTTGAGCTTCTCGGCCTTCAACTGCCCCGGCTGCGGTCCGGTGTACGAGGTGGAGCCGTCGCCCAGGACCTTCACCCGGCCGTCCCACTCCTCGTCCTCCGCGTCCTTGTCGCCGCCGCCGTTCTTCTGGCCGGCCGCGGGCCGCGGCGCGGGGGCGGACGTACGGTCGGCCGACGCGGTGGGGCCCGTGTCGTCGCCGCCGTCCGTCAGCAGGGGCACCAGGCTCGCACCGGTCGCCAGGAGGACCGCGGCCGCGCCCAGGGCGACACCGCGGGTGGTCGCGCGTTCCCGCAGCCGGCGCACGGCCGGGTTGTTGCGGATCATCGGATCTTCTCCCCCTCGCTCGCGGCCCGGCGCGGTGCGCCCTCCACCGCGTCCGTGTACTGGTTCCAGATGCGGGCGGGGCGGTCGGCCCCGGCCGTCGGGTCGCCGCCCAGGCCCTTGAGGGGCAGGGGCGCCAGACTCTTGGTGAGGTCCATGCGGTACACGACGACGGCCGTGGCCTCGGTCGCGGTGTAACCGGCGTACCACCGTGCCGTGTCGTCCCGGGTGCCGCCCGGCTTCCCCGCCTTGCGGCTCGCGTCCACCGTGAGGGCGTCGGTGACCTGGGCGGCCACCCCGGGGCCCACGGCGCGCTTCTTGCGCGGTGCGGCCAGCGGGACCGGGTCTCCCTCGTGGGTGACGCGCCGCACCGAGTACGGCTCGGTGTGCGTGCCCCCGGCCGCGAACATGCTGTAGGCGCCGGCCACGCGGATGGCGCTCGGCGTGGAGTTGCCGAGGGCGAAGTCGGGCACCGGGGGGCCGAGGCTGGAGCTGAGCAGCCCGGCCGCCTGGGCGGTGCCGCGGACCCGGTCGAGCCCGACGTCCATGCCGAGCTGGAGGAACGGCGCGTCGGCCGACTCGGCCATCGCCCGGCGCAGGCTGATGCTGCCGTGTGAGCGGCCGTCGAGGTTGGTGCCCTTGAGCATCCTGCCGGCGCGGTCCCAGTAGGGCCCCTCGGGCGTCCTCAGCGGTACGCCGTCGTTCGCGTCGTACACCGTGGCGGGGGTCACGGGGGCGCGGGGGCCGCCGCGTTCGCGCCGGACGCCGTGTTCCAGGGCGGCGGCGTAGACGAGCGGCGTGAAGACGGTGCCGGCCGGGACGGTGGCGGCGTTGGACTCGTTGAACGCCTGCTTCTGGTAGTCCGGTCCGCCGTGGACGGCCAGGATCCGTCCGTCCGGGGCGAGGGAGGCGGCTCCGAACCGGGCGTACCGGTCCGCGGGGCGCTTCTCGGGGTCGAGGGTCGCCCGCGCGTCGCCGACGGCCTTGGTGAGGGCGTTCGTACGGCGTCTGTCGAAGGTCGTGTAGACCTGGTAGCCCCCGAGGTCGAATCGGGCGTCGGAGATGCGTCCCGCCCGCTTGGCGTACGTCTCGGCCAGCTCGACGAGGTAGCCGTTCTGGCCGCCGACGGTACTGGGCGTGGTGGGAAGCCTGGGTTCGGGGAACACGGTGTAGCGGGCGCGCTCCTCGCGGGACAGCCGGCCCACCTCGACCATGCGGTCCAGCGTCCAGGACCAGCGCTCGACGGCCCGTTCGCGGTTGGCGGCCGAGAGGGCGGGGTCGTAGAGCGACGCGCCCTTGAGGAGGGCCGCGAGGAAGGCGCCCTCACTGGCGTTGAGCTGGGTGACGTCCTTGCCGTAGTACGCCTGGGAGGCGCGCTGGAGGCCGTACGTACCGCGTCCGAACCAGCTGGTGTTGAGGTAGTCCTCCAGGATCCGGTCCTTGCTGTGGTGCCGGTCCAGTTTGACGGCGAGGAGCACCTCGGTGAACTTGCGGGAGAACGACTGGTCCTGGCTCAGGTACACGTTCTTGACATACTGCTGGGTGATGGTCGACCCGCCCTGGGTGTCCCCGTCGCCGATCGTCCGCCACAGGGCGCGGGTGACACCGCTCGCGGAGACGCCGGGGTCGGAGTAGAAGTTGGCGTTCTCCGCGGCGAGCACCGCCCACCGGACGTGCTCGGGGATCTTCTCCAGGGGCATCTCCTGGCGCCTGACCCAGCCCGTGCGGGCCATCGGCGAACCGTCGGACCAGTAGTAGACGTTGTCCTGCTGGGTGGCGAAGCCGTTCAGGTCGTCGGGTATCTCGGTGCGGACGTAGGCGACGGTCACGACTCCCGTGAGGGCCGCCACGGCCATCACGAACGCGGCGAGTGACTGCCGCCAGGACGGGACCCACCGGCGCCAGCCGCTCCTGCCGGATCTCGGATAGTCGGGGCGGCGCAGGCCGCGGGAGGAGCCGGACCTCGTCCGCCTGCCGCGGGCCCTGGCCACGGGCCCGGCCGCCGCGGCGCGCAGGGCTTCCGCGATGGTTCTGTAGTTGACGTGCTTGGTCATCCCCGTCCAGCCATGACTCTTGGCCCGGCCCCGCGGACTGACGTCCGCGGCTGTCCGGCCCGGCATCCGATTACCGGCGCGATGAAGCAACACGCGAGCGCCCCCCAGGTCCTGACTGAGAGTGGCGCTCGCGAGGTCACGTAAAGATAACAGGCCGGTAGGACAATCCTACGGAGACGGTCCGCCGGCGGGCGGCGGACAGACGGACAGGCAGTCGGGCGGGCGGAGGGCGTCAGGGCGTGGACCGGAACGGCGATCCCTTCACGAAGCCGCCCGCCGAGTCTTCCCGGAGCCTTCCGCGGAAGCGTCCGCCGAGCCCTTCGCGTTGCCGAAGGCCAGCCCCGAGCCGGTCAGGCCGACGCGGATGCCCGCCCCGTCCACGGTCACGTCCCGCAGCCGCAGGTCCCCGGCCGACCTGGGCAGCTCGAAGGAGAGCGAGAAGCGGTCGGCCAGCTGCGGCGGGCGCAGCTTGAGCAGCGCGCCGACCAGCGCGGGATCGATCCCCGCCTTCTCCAGCAGCCACGGGTGGTCGATCACCAGGTCGACCAGGTTCACCTTCGCCAGCCGCTGGAGGAACACCGGCGAACCGGTCAGCCGGCTCAGCTCCTTCTCGCCGCGCAGCGCACGGTCGATCTCGGACCGGGGCAGCCCCAGGCGCTCGGCGATGGCCGGCACGCCGAGCAGCGCCTTGAGGTCGGCCGCCTCGCGACTGATGCGCCGCGCGGCCTCCGGGTGCAGGCGCAGGCCCGACCGCGCGGGATCGTCGCCCGGCCGGTAGGTGAAGAGGCCGGGAACGTCCAGGCTCATGTTCTCGACGGTCGTCGACACCGCCCGGTCACCGTCCCGCCGGACGTGCGCCTCGGCGCGCACGCTCACCTCCCGGCCGGCCACCGGCAGGCTCCCGAGGATGCGGATGCCGTCGCCGCCCGCGCTGCTGAACCGGACGTGGGACGCGCCCAGTTCACGGTTCAGGTCGTCGAAGGAGAGCAGCACGTCGCCGTTCATCCGGTCGACGACGGCTCCCTCGACGGAGGAGGGCAGGTCGCCGACGATGCGTATGTCGTCGGCCGTCGCGTGCACCTCGGCCAGGGACACCTTGTCCGCGGCGACGTCGGGCACGGTCACGTCCACCGAACGGATCCGCTTGTCCAGCACCTGGGTGAGGAAGGGGAACCCGGCGATGTCGACCTGGGGCCTGGCGGCGAGGTGCAGGGACTGCTGGATCTTGTCCTCCGCCTTCTCCTCGGCGTACGCCACGGCCAGCCGGTCACCGGTGACCAGGAGGACGGCACCGACGACGGCGGTGACACCGAGCTTGAACACCACCGAGACGGCCGCGAAGCGGCTCCTGCCGCGGTGGTTGGGCGGCGACCACTCCTCCTCGTCGTCGTCCGAACGGATGCCGAGGCCCTTCGAGCCCCGCCGCGCGGAAGCCGCCGGCTGGGTGAAGTCGGGCTCGGGGTCGGCGAGTTCGGCCAACTCCTCGTACGGATTATGGGGATGCGACGCTATGCGTGTGGGGGGGCGCATCAACTCATCCCATCACGGCCCCCACCGGTCCACGCAAGTCCGCCGGGCCGCGTGCGACGAGACATACGACACGTCACGGGCGCGTTCAACCGGCGGGGACACTTTTCCTCGCCGTCAGCCCAGCGCGTCCAGCAACTCCCGCTCACGCCGGGCGCCGAGGCCGGCACGACGCTCCCGGTCCAGACCCTGCTCGCGCTCCCAGGCCAGGGTGTCGGCCAGCATCGCGGCCCGCGACCGGTGCCGGAGCCCCGCGGTGTACGCCGCCGCCCCGCTCCGCGCCGACCACCCCTCCGACCCCGGCCGCACCAGCCACATCGGCAGCGACTCGGCCCCCATGTACTCGGCCACGCCGTTCGCGAGCAGCCACGCGGAACCGGCGGCCACCACCGGACCGGTGTGCCCGCCGACGGTGCGGGACAACTCCAGCCACTGCGAGAACGCGACGGCCGGACCGACGGCGTCGTACGTCCCGGTCGTCCCCGCTTCCGCCGCGTCCAGCAACCAGGAGGCGAGGTCCCGCACGTCGACCGCCTGCGTCGGCAGGCCGGGCGTGTCGGGAACCAGCATCGGCCCGCGCGGGTCGCGTGCGGCACGGGCCACCCAGTAGCCGGAACGCCCGCTGTGATCGCCCGGCCCACCGATGAGACCGGCGCGCGCGACCAGCAGACGGTCGCCCACCGCCCGCGCCGACGCCTCCTCACAGGCGACCTTCGCCTCCCCGTAGAGGGCGCGGTCCACCTCGGCGCGAGCGGTGGGGGTGAGCAGGGCCGCCGACTCGTCCGCGCCCAGCACGGCGTGGGAGGCGTAGGCGCTGATCGAGGACACGTACGTCCAGTGCCCGGCCCTCCCGCCGAGCGCCCGAAGCGCCTCCCGGACGAACCCGGGCTGCCACGACACCTCGACGACCACGTCCCAGTCGCGGTCGAGCAGCGACGCGTACGCGCTGGGATCGCGCCGGTCGGCGGCCACCAGCCGCGCCCCGGCCGCCACCTCGCCGCTCTCGCCGCGCGCCAGGCACGTCACCCGGTGACCGCGCTCCACCGCCTGCCGCGACAACTCCCGCCCCAGCCACGCCGTACCGCCCAGAACCAGTGTCTCCATGCGGGCACCCCATCACGCGCCCCTGGCACCCGCCCAGGACTATTCGCCGACAGCAGACCACCGCGTCACGCCGCAGGCCTCCGCCTCACGCCGCAGACCTCCGCGTCACGCCGCAGGCCTCCGCCTCACGCCGCCCCCGAGCCGGGCAACGCGGCGACCACCTCGTCATCCTCGCGTTCCCCCGTCAACTCGAAGCCGAGCCGCTCGTACAGCCGCGCGGCGGCCGTGTTGTCCGGGTGGTACGACAGGCATATCCGCCGGCAGTCGGGGCGGTCCTCCAGCAGCCGGACCAGCGCCCGGACCGCCGGACCGCCCACGCCCCGGCCCTGCTCGGCCGCGTCGACGACCATGCCGCCGATCCAGTACGCGTCGCCCTCGTCGTCGTACGCCCACATGATGTGGCCGACCACCCGGTCGTCCGCCGTGATGCCCAGCGACGTCCACACCCCACCGCGCATCGAGAGCAGCAGATACCGGGCGGCGAGCGCGGCGACGAAGCCGCGCTGGTCGTCACGAGGGGCCACGTCCGCCACGGCCCGCCAGTTGTCGTCGTCCACCGGTACGAGGCGGATGGCGCGCCCGCTCCGGTCATAGGTCTGCTCGTTCACCGGGACACCTTCGCCGACCGCACCCGGTCGGCGCAATGGGATTCGCCGGCACCCGGCGACACGGGCGAGGTCCGCCGGCGCACCCGCTGTCCATGATCGGCTTGCCGTTGCCGTTGCCGTTGCCGTTGCCGTTGCCGTTGCGTTTGGCGTGCCTGGTGGTGCTGACACCAGGCTCGTCACGCTCTCCCCGTACCACCGGCCCCCCGGCCAGGATGATCCACATGAGCCGACGCACCATTCTGATCACCGGCGCGAGCCAGGGCCTGGGCCGTGGCATCGCCTTCGAACTCGCCGAGCGGGGCCACACCGTCCTGCTGCACGGCCGCGACCGCACCCGTATCGAGGCGGTGACCGCCGAGGTGAGGGACACCGTCGCCGACGCCTCCGTACGCACCTACCTCGCCGACCTGGCCGACCTCGACCAGGTGCACGACATGGCCGCCCGGATCCGCGCCGCCGAGCCCCGCCTCGACGCACTCGTCAACAACGCCGTCGCGGGCGGTGGCGCGGAGCCCCTCCGCCGGGAGCTCAGCCGGCAGGGACACGAACTGCGGTTCGCCGTCAACCACCTCGCCCCGTACGCCCTCACCCGCGACCTGCTGCCCCTGCTCACCGCCTCCGCGCCCGCCCGCGTCGTCAACGTCGCCTCGATAGGGCAGGAAGCCGTCGACTTCGACAACGTGATGCTGGAGCGGGACTACGAGGGCCTGCGCGCCTACTGCCGCAGCAAGCTCGCGATGATCACGGCGACGTTCGAGCTGGCCGCCGAGCTGGAAGGGACCGGCGTCACGGTCAACACCCTGCACCCGGCGCACCTGATGGACACCGCGGGAGTGCGGGACTACGGCCTGACACCGGTCACCGGCGTCGAGGAGGGCGTACGCCCCACCGTGCGGCTGGTTCTGGACCCGGACCTCGCGGGCACCACCGGGCGCTACTTCGACCAGTTCACCGACGCGCGCGCCCACGAGCAGGCGTACGACCCCGAGGCCCGCACACGTCTGATGGAGCTGACACACCGTCTCCTGGGCCTGCGCCCGCCACGTGGGTAACAACAGTGACCGACCCGGCAGGGGTCCGGCGGCACGGCGGCAATCAGCGGCTCGCGCGGTCCAGGGCGGCGGCGCGGAGGGACAGCAATGTGGCGGTGGCCTGCCGGGCCGAGTCCGGGAGCGCGGCCTCGACGCGCTCCTGGGCCGTGCGGGTGGCGCCCGCGAGGCCGCTCTCGCTCTGGCACCTGGCATCCCGGCGGGCGATCTCCACCTCACGACGGCCGACCGCCCGCAGCGGGGCGCGGGGCGCGGCACGCTCCACGGCGTCCTGGATCACACCTCGCGCCTGCTGGAGCGTGGAGACCCGCTCGCCCGCGTCGCGCATGCAGGCCGCCCAGTCCTGCTGCGCGGCGAGGAACGCACGGTCGGCGGTGACCCGGGCGACCACCTGGGCGGCGAGCCCCGCGACGGTGAGTTCGGCCTGCTCCCACGCGCTCCCGTAGAGCGCTGTGCGCGCGGCGTACACACAGCCGTCGGTGTTGATGCGCAGCGAAGCGGCTCCCGGCGCGGTGAGCGTCCTGTGGTGCCGGCCGCTGCCGGTGAGCGCACGGTGCCAGGCGGCGCGGCGCTCCGCGTCCCACGTGGCGGGCAGCGGCTCGTTGGGGTCCTCGGCGGCGCCCGCCAGGGCGGTGGCGGAGATGCCGTAGCCGTGCGCGGCGGCGTCTCGCCCGGTCAGCAGCCCGTACGGGTTGTCCGTGCCCCCGGTGGGCCGGCGGGCGGGAACGGGCCGGTAGGGGAGGCCGCGCCGCAGCATGCACGACGTCACGGCCCGCTCCTCCGCCTCGTGGAGCGCCCGGGTTTGCTCCGGGGAGACGGTGCCGGCACCCCGCAACGGCACGGGCAACGGACCGCCGTCGCCACCGCCGCGGGCAGGTGCGTCGGCGCACCCGCCCAGGGCCAGCAGGATCAGGGCGATCACCACCGCCGGTCGTCGTCGCCGCAACGGATCAGCACCAGCGGTTCGACGCGATGTTCTTGTAGAACGCGGAGCCGGCCAGGTTGCCCACGCCGTAGCCGCGCGGAATGTTCATGGAGCTGCCGGTGGCGCCCCTGCCGCTGTAGATGCGGACGCTGCACTGCGTGCCGGAGTTGGACACCGACACGGCGTTGTTGAACTTGTTGTACTGGAGCAGGTTGTCGTTGTTGCCGTACACCGTCCCCGGGTCGCCCGAGTAGTTGGTGCTCAGGTAGGCGCACAGGGCCCCCGACGGGCAGGGCGCCGCACTCGCCGTCGTGGCCGAGGCCATGGTCAGGCCCAGACCGACCGCGGTGAGAGCGGCACCGCTCACTAACAGCCTTCGCAGCATTGTCGTTCCCCTCCCATTTCCTCCCGTGCCGGGCGGCACGGGCCGGGACTCAGCCTGCTCCTCCAGCCGCCCGGCCGCAGGCGTTTCGGTGCCCTCTGCCCGGTTTCGCACCCACGGCCGACCGGAACGGGCCCCTTGACGCAGCCCGGTTCACGCCCGGGCCGCCGCGTCAGCCGTACGCACGGTGGCAGAGGCTGACGATGGCGGGGTCGGCCACGCCGTGGGAAGCGCGGCACAGGTCCCGCATGCTGACGGACTGGCGGGGCAGGGGCCTGGTGACCGCCGGCCCGGTCCGCTTCTTCCGCGGTGTCCCGGCGGGCCGCCGGTCCCGCTCGGACGTGTGTTCCCTGGCGGTGTCCCGTACCCGGCCCGCCGTGCGTTCACGGGCCGGCGACCGGCGGTACGGCGCCCCTGCCGCCGCCCGGCCCGCCGGCTTCTTCGCGGCCGGCGGGGGAGCGGTGCCGAGACCGGTTCCGGTTTCGGTCCCGGGTCCGGTTTCGGCGAGCTCCTCGCGGGCGGGCGCCGGGCTCGGGACGCGAGCCGGCGGTACGGGGGATACGGGGGAGGACAGTTCGCCCGCCGGCGCGAGACCGGGACGCGGCGGGGCGGGCGGCCCGCCCCTCACGGTGGTGCACGCGGAGAGGGCCAGGAGGGCGGCGAGGACGGGCGGGGCGATCCGGCGAAGGCGCATCCCCCCACGGTGCCTCGTGCGCACGGCTCCGCACCGGTACGCGCGCGCCGACCACCGTCACGAGTGACGTCCGACCCCGACGTCCGACCCCACGACCTGCCGGGCCGCACGGGCCGCGCACCGGCGAGCGGCCCTTATGCTGCTGGTCCGGGTCACCACCGAGAACGACGGGGAGCGGAAAGCGCGATGGGCAAGCTCGGGGAGAGCCTCGACAAGGCGGTGGAAGGCGTGTTCACCCGCCCCGTCCCGAAGTCGGCCCCGGCGCGGATGCGCTACCTGGTCAAGCAGCTCAAGGGCACCAGGCCGGTCGCCGACCTCCTGGGGATCTCCCAGCGCACCGTGGAGCGGTACGTCAGGAACCAGATCAAGCACCCGCGCAAGGACCTCGCCGACCGCCTGGAGCGCGAGGTGAGGCGGCGCTGGCAGCCCCAGATCCGGGCGAAGGCGAAGAAGCAGGCCGCCACCACCGACGGCATCGTCATCGACACCAGGGCCCGTTTCGGTTTCACCGCCGCCCCGGGCTCCACGGACGACGCCCGGCTCCGCCACCTCACGCAGGCCCTTCCGCCGCAGTACGCCGCCCGGCTCTTCGAGGCCAGGGACCGGGGCGCCTCCGAGCGGCAGCTGCGTGACATCGCGGCGGAGGGCCTCCAGGAGATGTACTTCAGGGACCGTGGCCGCCGCGCGTCCGGCCTGCTGGTGGAGTTCACCGACATCGACTACGTCGACTTCGAGCTCTGACGCCCTGCCCCTACGAACTGCCCTTACGAAAATCCCGTCCAGCGGCAATCGGGTTGAACTCCGGTCGGGTGGACGGGCAGGCTTGCGCGGTGATCGTCGAGCTGGCCCCGCCCACCCTGGCCTGGGCCGATGTGAACCCCGCGCGGTATCCCTTCGACAGCGCGTCGGTGCCGCGGGTGGTCCGGTCGCTCGGGCCCGCCCGGAACGTGCCCAGCCGCCCCGACATCCCCTTGGGTGACACGGCGATGTGCGCCTGGAGCTGGGACGAGGGGAGGCCGTGGGCCGACGCCATGTCGCACGCCCTCGCCGAGTACTACGGCCGCTGGACCGTGGGCTGGCGCTGGGCGCACGACGAGGGCGACTACGACGGAGGACCCGTCGGGAGCTGGTGCTGCCCGCGCGACTCCATCACCACCCCGGAGGAGACGCTCGACCGAGTCGTCGCGGCGCTGTGCGAGTGGCGCGAGTGGCTGGAGAGCCTCGCCGGGTGGTTCGACGCGTACCCGTTGGACCTCACCGACGTCGAGGACCAGCGGATCCTCTGGGAGCGCGCCGCGCGGAACCTGATCCTGCAGGTGACCGACCGCACCGGATGCGGCAGCGGCTGGTACGGACACTGCCGTCAGGTGCTCACCTGGTTCCTCAGCCACTGGGGCGTCGAACCCGGCCTCGCCCAGGAGCTGGTCGACGAGGCGATCGGCGGGAGGTTCGCCAGCTGGACCGGCCCCGGCCCGCGGCTGGTCGACGACGTCGCGGAGCGGCTCGCCCTGTCGCTGCGGCCGGACGACCGCGCACGCCCCGCCGGGCCCGCGACGCGGGACCACCTCGAGCGCTGGCTCGCGGTGCGCGCGACCGTGCCCTGGTGCGAGGCCCCGGACGGCGGCGGGGACGAACCGGTGGTCCCGGCGCGCGATGGCGCGGCGGAGGACATACGCGCCTTCGACGGCGCCTTGGACCCCGCCCGCGCCCAAGGCCTGCTCTCCGCACTGGAGTTGCTGCGAGCCGACGCGGCGCGCGGCGCCCCGCTCGACTTCGCGCTGATCCAGCGCTGGCAGCGGCACGTGCTGGGCACACCGCAGCCACCGCCGTTCCGCGACGCGCCGGCCTTCGCCAAGGGCGGGCGGGAACGCTACGGCATCGGCCCGGACACACGGGCCCGCCTCGACGCCTGCCTCGCCGAGAGCGCGCGCCCCGCCGAGAACGCGCTCCACATGGATCGGCCCAGTGAGCGGCCCCTTCCCCTCACCGCCCGGGCCGCACGCGCCTATCTCGACGTGTGCTTCTTCCACCCCTTCGACGACGGCAACGCCCGGTCCGCCTTCCTTACGCTCGTCTTCGTCCTCGCCCGCGAGGGCGTCGCGCTCGACGGGGTGAGCCTGCTGCGGCGCGTCACCTTCCAGGCCGACGAGCCGCAGGACGCGCTGATCCTCACGCGGTACGTCGACGTCCACCTCGCGGAGACCCGGCGCAAGAACGCCTCCCCCCGGTGATCCAGAGCGCCCGCCCGGCCGCTCGTGCACGGCGCGCCCCCGTCGGTCATGCGCCCGGGCCGGGGCGGGGCCGGGAGCGGAACGTGCGGCGGTAGGTGTCCGGGGCGACGCCCACGGTCCGGGCGAAGTGGCGGCGCAGGGTGGTGGCGGTGCCCATGCCGGTGGCCGTCGCGATGGTGTCGACGGTGTCGTCGGTGGTCTCCAGCAGTTCCTGGGCATGGCGGATGCGCTGGGTGTGCAGCCATTGCAACGGGGTGGTGCCGGTCACCTGCCTGAAGTGGCGGCCCAGGTGGCGCGAGCTCATCCGTGCCTGACGGGCCAGGTCCTCCACGGTGAGCGGCTCGCCCAGCCGCCCTAGCACCCAGGGGAAGAGGTCGGCGAGCGGATGGTTGCCCGGCTCGGGAACGGGCGTGGCGATGAACTGGGCCTGGCCGCCGTCCCGGTGGGGCGGGACGACCAGGCGCCGGGCGATCTTGTTGGCGATCGACGAGCCGTGGTCCAGGCGGACCAGGTGCAGGCACAGGTCCATGGCGGCGGCCTTGCCGGCGGAGGTGAGCACACGGCCGTTGTCGACGTACAGGACGTCCGGATCCACCGTGACCTCCGGGTGGCGCCGGGCCAGTTCCCGGGTGTGCGCCCAGTGCGTGGTGGCGCGTCTGCCGTCGAGGAGGCCCGCGGCGGCCAGGACGAAGGCGCCCGTGCACAGCGAGGCGACCCGCGCGCCCGCGTCATGGGCCGCGCGTACGGCGTCGACGAGTTCGGCCGGAGGGTCCTGGTCGGTGTCGGCCCACCCCGGGACGATCACGGTGTCGGCGCGTGCGAGGTGGTCGAGCCCGTGGTCGGGTTCGAGCGTGAAGCGGTCGACCCGTACCGCGTCCGGACCGCACAGCGAGAAGTGGTACCAGGGGTCCACGATGTGGGTCAGGTCGGCGCCGAAGACCTCGACCGCCAGCGAGAGTTCGAAGTGCAGCATGCCATCGGTGATGGCCAACGCGACAGTGGGCATGTCCGGAATTGTATGGGCCGTGTCGTTGCGGACACTCGTGCGGGGATGCCACTCCGCGACAGGATCTCCGTGCCGGGCGCGGCAGGTCGACAGGGACCGGTCAAGGGTCGCCCACGTGCGGACGAGAGCGGGGAGTTGGCCGATGGGATCGGGTCAGACGGTGGCGGGTCAGATGGCGGCGAACAAGACAGTGGCGGGTCAGACAGTGGCGGGCCGGACGGTGGCGGGCCGGACGGTGGCGGTGTTCGGCGCGTACGGGCACACCGGGCGGTTCGTGGTGGCGGAGCTGGTGCGGCGCGGATTCGTCCCGGTGCTGTCCGGCCGTGCTGCCGGAAAGCTGGAGGCGCTGGCCCGCGAGACCGGGCTGGAGGCGCGCGTGGCGTCGGTCGACGCACCCGGATCGCTCGACCGGGCGCTGGCCGGCACCGCGGCCGTGATCAACTGCGCGGGCCCGTTCGCCTCGACGACCACCCCCGTGATCGAGGCGGCCCTGCGGTCCGGGATCCCGTACCTGGACGTGGCGGCCGAGCTCGAGGCCAACCTCGACACCTTCGCGCACTTCACCGACCGGGCACGGGAGGCGGGCGCGGTGGTCGTCCCGGCGATGGCCTTCTTCGGGGGACTGGGCGACCTGCTGGCCACCGCGGCCATGGGCGACTGGACCCGCGCCGACGAGGCGCACATCGCCTACGGCCTGAGCAGCTGGCACCCCACCGCGGGGACCCGGCTCTCGGGCACCGTCTCGCGGGAGCGGCGCGGCGAGCGGCGCATGCGCTTCACGGACGGGCGGTGGGAGTACCGTACCGACGCCCCGCCGGTCCTCGAGTGGCGCTTCCCCGAACCGACGGGACTCCGGTCCGTCATCGGGGAGTTCACGATGGCCGACGTGGTGACCGTGCCCAGCCACCTCTCCATCCCGGACGTGACCACCTATATGACGGCCGAGGCCGTCCGGGACATCGCGGCGCCGGACACGCCGGCCCCGTCCGCGGCCGACGGCAGCGGACGGTCCGACCAGACCTTCGTCATCGACGCGATCGTGCGGTCGGGCGGCGCCGAACGCCGCGCCGTGGCCCACGGCCAGGACATCTACGCCGTCACGGCCCCGCTCGTCGTGGAGGCCCTCGACCGCGTCCTCACGGGCCGCACCCGTACGGTCGGTGTCGCCGCCGCGGGCGCGATCTTCGACGCCCCCGACTTCCTGCGCGCCCTGTCCCCGCACATCACCCTGGAACCGCTCCCGTAGCTCCTCCGGCGTCCGTCCGCACGGCCGGGGCGCCGAGGAACCGGTGGAGCGAGGCCGTCAGGGCGGCCACGAAGGTGTCGCGCACCGGTTCGGCCACCAGGTCGAGCGACAGGTAGGGGTTGAGGTCCTCCAGCTCGACCAGGAGCAGGTTGCCGTCCGGGGCGCGGCAGGCGTCCACGCGCTGGACGCCGTGGTCCAGGGTGTTCCAGTCGATGAAGCGCCGGGCGAAGGCGAGGTCGGCCCGCGTCGGTTCGTAGGGCCGCAGTTCCCAGCGCCGGGTGGGGTCGGGGGCGTGCAGGGCGTACTGGAACGCGTCGTCGACGAAGACGAAGGACACCTCGTAGCGGAAGTCGACGCGCGGCTGGACCAGGATGCCGTCGTACGCCAGGTCCGGCAGCCTGCCCGGTGACACGAGGCGCAGGCCGATGCTGTCCGCTCCGGCCTTCGGCTTGACGACGTAGGCGTCGGCCTCGGGCAGACGGCCCAGGTCCTCCGGTCGGTCGACGGTGGGGATGACCGGGTGTCCGGCCGCGCTCAGGTCCAGCAGGTACTGCTTCCCGGCCATGTCGGCCCGCCCGGTCAGCGGGTTGTACACCCGGGTGCCGCGCGCTGCGGCGGCATCACGGAAGGCGTCGTACTCCTCCTGGTAGTGCAGCACGGGGCCGCTGTTGCGTACGACGACGGCGTCGAACCGGTCCATCAGGGCCCTGGCGTCCCGCGGATGGCACAGCGCGATGTCGAAGTCGGCACGCAGCCGGGAGGACAGGAAGACGTCCTCGTCGCCATAGCGCCGCCCCCGCGCCGGATAGGCCAGGTCGGTCACGTAGAGCAGGGCGGGGCGGGCGGGCATGGGCCGACTCCTCGATCGTTGCGTTCGTCCATCGTGCCAGCTGGTGGGCGCGCGCCCTCGTCCCCTCCCCACCTGCCTCCCCAGCCGCTCCCCGTCCCCTCAGCCGTGTTTGCCCTCGATCAGGATCCGGACCAGCGCGACGGCCACGAGCGGAAGAAAGAAGAACTTCTCGGACACGAGGAGCCCGAGGAGCACCCATACGGCGAGTACGGCGGCGGCCGCGCCGCAGCAGGATCGGCTCACCGGCCGGCTCCCGGACGGGGCGTCGCCATCAAAGCCAGTGTTTCGAGGCGCTCCGGGAACGCACGGGTGCTTGCCACGATCGATTTCCTTTCCTGCGGGCCGCCATGACGCAACCCATGACGCAGCCCATGGTCGAACCGGGGACCTGTTTCGCCGGTTGGGCCGTCGGTACGTACATATCATCTGATCGAACGTGTGCGTGGTGGACGAAGGGGGAGTACCGCGATGGCGAGGACGGTTCGTCCGGCGGGGGTGCGGGCGGGGGCGGAGGCGCGAGCGCGGGCGGACGTGGTCGTCGTCGGGGGCGGGCCGGTCGGCATGCTGCTCGCCGCCGAACTCGCCGTTCGCGGCACCGACGTGGTCCTCCTCGAACACCGCACCACGACGTCCGAGCGGCCGAAGGCGACCACGCTCCACGCCCGGACCGTCCAGTGCCTGACCCGCCGGGGCTACCTGCCGCACCCGGCCCGCCGGACGGACGGCGACGACAACACCATGCCCTTCCACTTCGCCGGCATATCCGGCCTGGACATCACCGCCCCGCCCACCGAACCCGCCCCCATCCTCAAGGTGCCCCAGGCCGACATCGAGCGGCTCTTCGAGGCGCGGGCGCGGGCGGCCGGAGCCCGCGTCCTCCGCGGCCACGAGGTGGTGGACCTGGTGCAGGAGCCGAGCGCGGCGGACGGTTCACCGCAGGGGCCGGCCGGCGTGCGGATAGAGGCCGAGGGACCGGACGGTCCCGTGGTCCTTCACGCGCGGTACGCGGTCGGCGCCGACGGCGCGCGCAGCACGGTCCGGCGCCTGGCGGGCTTCGAGGCCGACACCTGGCCGGCGACCGTCACCGCGCTCATGGGCCAGGTGCGACTGCGCGAAGCGGACGCGCTTCCCCCGGGCTGGCACCGCACCCCGCGCGGCTGGCTCGTGGTCAAGGGCGCCCCCGGCGGCACCACGCACCTGCGCACACTCAGCCCCCGCCTGCCTCCCACCGACCGCGGAACGCCCCTGACCCTGGAGGAACTCAGCGAGGAGGCCTCCTACGTCGCCGGTCGCGACATCGCCATGACCGAGGGCCAATGGCTCAGCAGGTTCAGCGACTTCACCCGGCTCGTCCGCAGCTACCGCCGCGGCGCGGTCTTCCTCGCGGGTGACGCGGCGCACGTGCACTTCCCCGTGGGCGGCCAGGGGCTGTCCACCGGGCTGCTCGACGCGGTCGCCCTCGGCTGGACGCTCTCCCTCGCGGTGGCCCGGACCACCGGGATCGCCGGCGCCAGGGGGGACGCCGGCGCCCCGGAGGACGCGGCCGCCCCGGGCGGGGCCGGCGCAGAGCTGGACGCCCTGCTCGACTCGTACGACGCGGAACGCCGGCCCGTCGCCCGGCGCGTCATCGACAACACCCGCGCCCAAGTGGCCCTGATGCGCCCCGATCCCGCCCTGGACCCGCTGCGCGACCTCCTCGCCGGCATGTTCGCCTCGGGCGGCGGCGGTGACACCTTCGGCCCGATGATCAGCGCCCAGGACACCGTGCTCCCGGCGCGGTCACCGTCCTCCCGGGAAGGCACCTTCCTCCCCAACACCGTCCTGAGCACGACCGACGGCCCCATCGACGTCATCGGCCTGCTGCGGGAGGGAAAGCCGCTGCTGCTGCTCTTCCGGGAGGAGGGCGAACGCCACCTCGGCGCGGCACGGCCCTGGGGGAAGCACCTGCGGGTGGTCCGGTGCGCCCCCGCGCAAGAGATCGGGTACGCGGCGCTCCTCGTGCGCCCCGACGGGTACGTCATGTGGGCCCCGGACGGCGACGGGCTCGACACGGTGCTCGCCCGCACCTTCGGCCGGGCGGCGGGACGGGACGCTTGACGCCAAAGGGGCGCCCCGGCCGGGGCGGGAGGAGCGGTCAGCCGACGGGCTGACGCTCCAACGGCTCGGAGGAGGGCGGCTGCTCGGGCACGGGCGGCTGCTGGGCGGAGGCGGCGTCCAGCGACGCCAGGACGGCGGCTCCTCTCGTCCGGGAGAGGTCGATCGAGGCGAGGACGGACGAGAGCACCACGGTGGGGAGGACGTGACGCAGCAGCGCGCACACCCGGTCCGGCAGGTCCTGGTAGTCGCTGACGGCCTGCGACATGGCCTGGACCCCGGCGAAGCTGCCCACCAGCACCTCGGCGGTCTCGGCCGGGAGGACGTGGGGGAGCAGCTCCCCCTGCTGCTGCGCGTCGTGCAGCAGCTGGTCCACCACCTGCACCCAGCGCAGGAACGGCCCCGAACGGTCGAGCTCGTGCGCCTGCTGGTCCAGGGACAGCCGGACCCCGGCGCGCACCATGGGGTCGGTCTGGAGGCGGTGGGCGTGCAGCATGACGACGTCCACCAGCTCCTGCGTCCGGCAGGGCCGGCGAGGGACGACCAGCCGCTGGTCCTGTTCGGCGAGCACGCCCTGAGCCAGGTCGTCCTTGGACTCGAAGTGGAAGTACAGGGCGCCCTTGGTGACTCCGGCCTCGCTGAGGATCTCGGAGATGGTGGCCGCCTGGTACCCCCGCTGCTCGAACACCTTGGCCGCCGCGGACAGGATCGTCTGACGCGTACGGATGGCTCGGTCCTGCTTCGCCACTCTCGCCTCCTCCACGAGCTCTCGAACGGGGGCGGATCACCACCGCCCCAATAACAAACCGCTGGGTCTGTATCTTACAGTCCTCGATGGTTTCTGCTTCTGGCTGCGCACCCCTCCGGCAGCCAGGGTGGCTTGAAGTCGTCGCCCGGCGCAAAGGGGGCGCCGTCGACCATCCTCGCAGCTACCGGCCACCTGCCCGCTCGTCGGCGGACCATGGCCACGGACGGGTACGAGGGTGCCGCCGGGCGGTACGGGTTCGGCCGGCCCCGCTCAGAGCGACCGGGGAGGAGACGTCACCGTGGAGGTGAAAACGGGCTCGCCCTCCTGGTGGCCGGTCACGCGGACTCCGCGCCGGCCGGCCCCGGCCTCCGTCGCGGAGAGGACCGTGGCCTCCACCAGGCACGGCGCGTTCAGCTCCGCGTAGCGGGTGAAGTGGCTGGTAATGGCCATGGGCAGCAGGGCGGAGTCACCCAGGACCACGGCCGCCGCCTGGCGGGCGGACTCGATCAGGGCCATGCCCGGGACGTGGTCGACCGGGTGGTCGAAGAGCACGTGATGGCGGTCGTCGGTGCGCAGTTGCCAGCGCCCCGGCTCACCGGTGGGGGAGAGGACCACGTCCCGGGGCGAGACGCGCCCGACGCTCCGCGGCGGCACGGGCGGGCCCAGGGGTATGCGCGGCCGGCCGTCCTGGAGTCCGCGTCCCGTGCGCAGCCGCCGGTAGACGGCCGGGGGGACGCAGGTGTACGAGGCGGTTCCGGTGGCGGCGACATGCCCTTCCCGCCGGATCACCGCCGAGTAGCGCAGACCGGTCAGGCTGCCCCCGCGCCGCTTGACGTCGCTGCAGACGACGTCGATGTCGAGCGACGCGGGCGTGCCGCCGATCAGCAGGTGCTCCGGCTCGACGGCGTACTGCAGGTCCCACATCAGGAACTGGTGGCCGAGGGGGACGCCGAACTCCGTGTGGGCGAGGAGGCTACCGGCCTGGCGGATCGTTTCCGCCGCGAGCAGCGGGTCGTGGTGGGCGCCTATCGGGCTGTAGAAGCTGTGACCGCGGGGCCACTGCGCCGTGACCTCGAAGTGGGTGTCGCCTCTTCGCCGCCAGTCCGTGAGCATCACCTCGGCGACGGCGGCCCGGTGGACGAACTCCATGGGCACCGTGGTGGTGAGGGTGGGGAAGCGGTGGGCGGGCGGGCAAGGGGTCGTACCGGTCCCGCTGTCGTCGGCCGGTACGGAACTCAGAGGGCCCTCCGTCCGAAATGCGCTCGTAGTCATGTATCCCCCCAGGACGCACGGTGTACGACGGGCGACGCGCCTGTCGCTCCGGCCCCGAAGATACATACCAACCGGTTTAGTTGCTACCCGGTCCTTCGCAATGGGCATATGACGTGAGTACGGTGTGTAAGCGGCGCTGGTCCGTTATCGGGCATTTCCCGGTGCTGTGCGCACGCCTGAGGTGGCGTCAGTCGACGGTACGGGGGGCGGCTCCGTCACCGTCAGTCGGCGTCAAGGGCGTCGGGGGCGGTCCGAAACCCGGGACGCCGGGTGCCGGACGCCGTGCGGCCTCGCCCAACAGGTTCAATGGCCGACGTGTTCGGCGTCCGACTCCAGCGCCGCTTTCAGGCGCTCCAGCGTGGTGCGGATGTTGCGCCGCTGGAAGTCCGCGAACGTGTGTCCCCGGGTCGCGATCCGGTCGAAGGCGTGGGCGAGCGCGTCGGGCCACGCCCGCCGGTCGTCGGTCCAGGTCTCGGTCACCCGCGTACCGCCCTCCACGGGCTCGAAGCGGTACTCCCAGGTGGCGATCGCTCCCGGCAGCCGGGGCCGCCGTACCCCGATGGCGTGCACCCGGAACGCGAAGCGCTCACCGGCGTCGGCCGCCGTCACCGTGCACCGCGTCGTCCAGCTGAAGGCGCCGCGCTTGTTGTGCCCTTCGAAGACCATGCCCACGTACGTGCCGCCGCGTTCCCCGGGAATCGGCCCGCGGACCGTGGCACCACGGTTCTCGGGGCTCCAGCGGCCCATGGCCGTCGGGTCGCCGACCTTCTCGTACACGGTCATGGGGTCGGCGTTGATCACGATGCTGTCCGACACGGACATGGTGCGGGGCATGGCTGTGCCTCCTCGTCGCCGGCTGTCCCGTACAGCGCGGACCCCACACCCTACTCATCAGTAAGGAGGTGCGGCAGGGGCGGTACGGAGACGACGCGGCTCGCCCCCGGCCGGCCCGGCGGTTGTCGGCACCGGGCAGGGGGAAGGCTCGTGGCGCTCGCGGTGCCCGGCCGCGGGGCGCGTCGTGGAGGTGGGCATGGTCACAGCCGAACCCGTCGCCTTCGGTGGCCCCAAGGCCTGGAGCCGGGACACGGCGCGTGGAGACGACTGGCTGATCCGCCTGCCCGTTGAGTGGGCGGAGTCCCTCCGGGCCTTGACGCCGGCCGGAACCGCACCCGGCACCGGCACCGGGGCCGCACCCGCATCCGGAGCCGGAACCGCACCCGGAGCCGTTCCGCCACCCCTGCCGAGCGCTCTGCCGGCCCGAGTGGCGAGCCGGCTGCGCGACGGCCCCGGGGTCGTGGTGCTGCGCGGATGGCCGCTGGACGGCCGGAGCGAGGCGGAGTGCTCCGCCCTGGCCAGATGGTTCTGCGGCCACCTGGGCACTCCGCGACCGTCGGACACGGCCCAGGGGCACGTCATCGTCACCGCCCGCCTGCCGGCCGGCCACCCCGACGCGGCCCACGGGCCGGCGGACGACCGCGAGCTGGCGTTCCACACCGATCGCGCCGGCCCACCCGGCCCACCACGGCTCCTCGGGCTGCTGTGCGTGCGTCAGGCGGCGCACGGCGGCGAGTCCCTGCTCGCCAGCGGACACACCGTCCACGACCGGCTGCTCGTCCGCAACCCCACCGCGCTGCCGCGCCTCCACCAGGACTTCCACTTCGGCCGCGGCGACGGCTTCGACCGCGTCTATCCCGTCTTCCGCCGGGACCACCACCGTCTCCGGGTGCGGTACAACCGGCACTGGATCGGGCGCGGCCACCGGGAGGCCGCCGCGCCCCTGTCGCCCGCGGACCTGGCCGCGCTCGACGCCTTCGACGACGTCCTGGCCGATCCGGGTACCGCCGTCCGGATCCGTCTCCGTCCCGGGGACTTCCTGCTGCTGGACAACACGGCCGTCCTGCACGGCAGAACCGCCTTCGTGGACGCTTTGGACCCACAGCGCCGACGGTGCCTGGTCCGGGTGTGGGTGGACTGAGTGGCCGCGCCGCCGGGGGAGTACCGGACCAACACGAGGGAAGCCGGTTACAGCGTAGGAGGCAACGCATCTGGTACTGGTTCGGAAGGACCTGAGCCCTGCTCACCCCTGACGAGGAGAACGCATGTCCACGTACGTCATCACTGTTCCGGGCACCTTCCTCAGCGATCTGACGGACAGCGCACGAGTCGCCGTCGAACAGCGGCTGCGCTCGGCGGATCCGCACCGGACGGCTCTGGGGAAGCAGGAGGACCTGGACGTGCTCACCGTCAACGACAACGGCACGTTCAGCATCCACGTCGAGGTGGAGGCGGACGACAGCCGCACGGCCGAACGGCGCGCACGGGAAACCGCCGCGGGCGCACTGCGGGAGGCCGGCTACACCCCCGAGCAGGCGCCCCTCGGGCCGGCGGTGGTCACCGGCATCGACAACCAGGCCTGATCACCGCCGACCCGCGGCGCGCCACCGGACGGACTGCCTTCCACTGGCGCACCGACCATGGGCGGGTTGTGCTGATGGCATGGGATCGACGGCTTCTCGGGCACCAGCGGCTTTCTTAGGAAGGCGGGCCGGGGCGTTCGTCGCGGTGTCGATCGCCCTGTTCGCCATCCAGCTCGACTTCTTCGCGCTGAACCTCGCCATCCCCGGGATCGCCGAAGAGCTGGACGTGACGGTCTCGGCCGCCCAGTGGGCCCTGTCCGCCTACATGCTGGCCGTCGGCTGCCTCTTCATCGTGGGCGGCCGACTGGGCGACCTCCTCGGCCGCCGCCCGGTGCTTCTGAGCGGCACCGCCCTGTTCGCCGCCGCCTCCGTGGGCTGCGCCCTCGCGCCCACCCTGGAACTGCTCGTGATCGCCCGCGTGGTCCAGGGCGCGGGCGCGGCGCTGGTGTTCCCCGTGTCCGTCTCCGTCATCACCAACACCTTCCCCGAGGAGCGGCGCGCCCGGGCGCTCGGCGCGATGTTCGCGCTCGCCAACGTCGGTACGGCGCTCGGGCCGTTCGTCGGCGGCGGGTTCACCGACGGCCCCGGCTGGCGGTGGATCTTCTGGCTGCTGGCTCCGCTGAGCGCCCTCGCCCTCCTGATCGCCCTCCGTTATGTCCCCGACTCGCGCGACGAGTCCGCCCCCCGCCAGGTCGACCTGCCCGGCTGCCTGGCCGTCGTGATCAGCCTGGCCGCCCTGACGCTCGCCGTCGAGCGCGGCAGCGCCTGGGGCTGGGACCACGCGCGCACCCTCCTGCTGCTCGGTGTCGCCGTCGCCGCCGGCTGCCTCTTCGCGTGGCGGGAGCGCACCTGCCGGCACCCGCTCGTCGACTTCCGGCTCTTCCGCAACGTCCGCTTCGACCTGGTCACCGTCATGGGGTCGGTGTGCAACATGGGGTACGCGGTGACGGTCTTCCTCGCCACCCTCCAGCTGCAGCAGGTACGGGGGCTGTCCGCGCTGCTGGCCGGCACCGTGTTCCTGGCGCCCGCCCTCATGGTCGCCCTCTCCGGACCGCTCGGCGCATGGCTGTCCCTCCGCCTGCCGCCCACCACCGTGATGGCCCTCGCCGGGGCGGTCGCGGGCACCGGCATGATCGGCCTGAGTCTCGTCTGGGCCTGGTGGCTCTACCTGCCGGTCTTCACCTGGTGCGCCCTCGGCCTCGGCCTCGGCTGGACCTTCTCCAGCGTGGCCACCCAGCAGGTCGTGACACCGGCCCGCGCGGGCGAGGCCTCGGGCGTCGTCCTGACGAGCCTGGTGACCCTGGGGGCCATCGCCCTCGCCGCCGCTGCCGCCGCCATCACCGAACTCGTCCCCCGTACGGGTCCGGAAGCCGCCTACGACACCATCCTGAGGGTCGGCGGCGTCGTCATCCTGGTCGCCTCCGTCCTGGTGCTGCTCGTCCGCCGGTGGCTCGCCGCCCGCGGCGTCCTACCGCCCGGCGGTCAGGAGGCCGCGGGAAGCCACTTTGGGGGGTGACCCCAGGGGGCGGGGTGCTTCGAACGGTTCGCCGCGCGCCCTCCGGCTATCTCCGCCTCGCGCTGGGTAGCAATGCCGGCAGGCGAGAGGGGCGAGGTGCCAAGGGCGAGGGGAGAGCGGCATGCGGTGTCGGAGGGGCGGCCGGGCCGTGTTACGGCGACACTCGGGACGGGCGCGGACGGGCTCGTGCGGTGGCTGAGGGATGGCCGCCGGAAGAGGAGCCGGCCATGACCGTGCACACGACGGAGACACCTGAGATCACGACGACCGAGTGCCGGGCGTGCGGCGCGCAGGTGTCCGGTCTGAACGGGAGGTACGCCTGCGGCGTGTGCGGGTGGGTCAACGCCTGGTCCGAGGGCCACAGCGCGCTGCCCACCGCGGCGCAGGACCCCGACTACCCGGATCCGGCCACGGGCGCGGGCACGGCCTGAGCGCATGCCGGACCCCACCGGCCCCGACAGCGGGGCGGTGGGGTGGTGCGTACGAACGGGCCGTGGACGGGGTGCCGTTGTTACGGTCCGGCGGGCTCAGGCCGCCGGGGAGACCCGTGTCTGCAGGGCGGTCGCCTTGCGCAGGAGTCCCCTCGCGATGACCATCAGCATCGCGAACGAGGCGCCGACACCGACGGCCACGAGTGCGGCGGCCAGGGCGCCCAGCACGTCCATGCCGTCGTCGGGGGAGGGGATGTCGGCCAGGGCCAGGTGACCGGAGACCCCGAGCGCCAGCAGCGTCGCGGCGAGGGAGGACCCGATGATGGTGTCGACCCACCGGAAGGCCCCGGGCGTGAAGATCGAGCCGCGCTGGACCATCGTGAGCAGCCTCCAGAGCGCGACGAGCGCCACCTGGACACAGACGACGCCGACGATCGCCACCGCCACGTAGGGCGCGGTGAAGGGGGCGTAGGCGGGGAAGCGGTCGGCCTCGTCGGCCGCCGCCGTCGGAATGACGACGAACTGGCCGAACAGGCCGCCCAGTATCGCTACGGCGATGCCTGCCCGGAGTACCGCGATCAAGAGTGGCTGCATGGGTCGATTATCGAGACGTGTGATCTCAAGTCAACCCAACTTGGCCGATTTGCATACGCTTTGACGTCTTTCCGCTGAGGCACCCGGTCCAAGGCCGGGACGGAAAACCAGGTGACCGCGACGCCCGGTGACGGGCACCATCGCGGGGTCTCGCCGAGCCGTCGAGAACGGGAGCCGTGGGGAGAGGGCACATGGTGAAGCACGCTGAGGCGTCGGAGGAAGAGATCGCCCCCGGCATCCTGCGGAAACTCGACCGGGCGGTACGCACGGGAGAACTCGTGCGCATACGCCGCTCGATCGCGCACGCCGACCGGATCGAGGGCTTCGTCGTCGGTGTGAGCCCCGCCTGGACGCTGATCGCGCCCTGCTCGGACGTACAGATCGACGGATGGGCGGCCGTCCGTACCCCCGACATCGTCAAGGTGCGCCGACGGGGCGACGACACGTGCCTCACCGTCCGGGCGCTCCGCCGCCGCGGCCAGTGGCCGGTCCGGATGCCCGGGCGCGCCGTCCCGCTGGACGGGCCGGCCGCACTGGCGGAGAGCGCCGCCGACGGGTTCGGCCTGATCACGGTGCACGCCGAGCGGCGCCGGCCGGACGCCTGCTGGATCGGCGCCCTGACGGCGGTGCGTCGCGCGTCGCTGCGGGTGCGTGAGGTGGACCCCGACGCGCGTTGGCAGGACGACGTGACCACGTTCCGCTTCAAGGACATCACCCGGATCGACTTCGGTGGCCGCTACGAATCGGTTCTGCGGGAGTTCGCCGGTCCGGCTGCCCGCCCCGGGCCGCCCTCATCCGCTCGGCCAGGACGAACGTCACGCTGATGAGCAGCGCCCAGGCACCGAACTTGGTGAGCGCCACCGGCTCCCACCCGTCGAGCTGGTGGGGGTAGCTCCAGGCACCCACATAGGTGGCCGCGTTCTCGGCGACCCACAGGAAGAAGCCGATCAGGACGAACGACACGGCCAGCGGCATGCGGTAGCGGCGCCGGCCCACCGTGAACCCGACCCACGCCCCGGCGGTCACCGCGACCATCGCGGCGGCCAGCGGCCAGCGCAGGTCGGGCAGCCAGTGATGGGTGAAGAAGTTGACGTACACCGCGGCGGCGACGACGGCGGTCGCCGCCACGCGGTATCCGGTGAAGCGCAACTCGAACAGGTGCCACGCCCGGCAGACGTAACCGGCCACCGCGGCGTACATGAACCCGCCGTACAAGGGCACACCGGCGATCTTGGTCACCGCGTCCTCGGGATAGCTCCACGATCCCAGGCGCACCTTGACCAGCTCGAACAGCAGCCCCACGACATGGCACGCCGCGATCACCAGCGTGTCCCGCCGGCTCTCCCACCCCAGCCGGCGGGCGGCCCACGTCAGCAGCAGGCCGTAGACGAGTACCAGGTCGTACCGCGCGATGGGGAGCTCCGGCAGCGCCCGTGACACCGCGATACCGCCGAGGAGCGCCACCGCGTACGCGCAGCACCGCGCCTGGAGGACCGCGAACCTGGCCAGCTGACCCGCGCCGCTGAGGAATGTGTGCATGCCGGGAAGGACGCCGCAGGTCACGCGATGGTTCGCCGCTGCTGCGCTGCGTGCCGCCGGCCTCCTCACCACCACCCGCACGGGCCACTCGGTCCACCACGCGCGCACACCCCTCGCGGAGCTGCTCCTTGCCGGTGGGGCACGGAACTGAACGGCTCGGTGTGACAGGCGCGTTGGCCGCACATGCCGCCCCCCATCCGGCCGGGACCAACACACTGCGGCGCTCGGGAACAATCCGGCCCGCCCCCGCGTTCACCGAACGCCTGTAGCCCAGAACCGAGGGAGTTCCGTGCCCGAAACCGCGCCCATCACCGGCGTGACCGCCCTTCCGTCGCTCACCGTCCAGGCCGAGCGCCTGATCGAACGAGGGGTGCACGAGGTGGCGGGGATCGCCGCCGCCGACCTGCGCGCCTTCGCCGAGACCGCCGAGACCGCCGACGCCGCCGAGGCCGGGGCCGCCACGGAGGCCGGGAGCGGCGGCCGAACGCTGCTCGCCCTGCACCCGGACCGGGTGCCCGCCAGCGCCCTGGCGCCCCTGCTCCGCCGCGACGACAAGCCCGGGTTCGTGGTCGTCGACATGCCCGACGCCGACGACTTCGCGCCGCTCGACGGGCTGGAGCTGCCCGATGCCCCGTTCTACCTCGTCACCGGCCTCGACCGCGGCGACCACATGGCGAACTGGAGCCCGGACGAGGCCCTGCCCGCCCTCACCGAGGAGGGGCGCACCCCGCTGCTGCTCACCGAGGGGATCCACTGGGTGCTCCAGCAGCCCGAGGTGCTGGAGCGGAACCACTGCTTCATGACCATCGGGTCCCGCCTGCGCAAGGCCAACGGCACCCTGGACGCCCGTACGCCCGCCATCTGGATCAGCAACGGCACCGGGCGCGACGGCCGCGAGCGGCGCAACGCCCCCAAGGTCGGCTGGTGCTGGGCGGGCAACCGGCACACCTGGCTGGGCTTCGGCTCCGCCACGGGCCGCCGGCCCTGACCGACCGCCCGGGACGGCGGTGCCGCAGCTGACCGGGAGTTCAGCTGCGGCACTCCCCACACACCGGGCACGGAGGAGTGGACCGGCCCGACGCCGTGCGCCTGCCCGGCCCGGCGGGCGGCACACTGCGCCGGCCGGGTGATCCTCCGGCAAGCCGAACGCCACCGGACGCGCGGAGTGGTCCGCGTATCCGGTGGCGTTGCCGCGCAGGCCCCCTCCGTCGCCCTCAGGTGCCGGCGGGGCCGGTCATCTCCGCCAGCACGGTGCGCCAGTCCTCGCCCGGCCGCTCCCTCAGGGACGGGGCCAGACGGTCGGCCCGGTACCGCCAGTGATGGTCGAGATCCGGGTGGACCTCGTCCGTCTCATGGATGTCTGGGACCGCGCCCTCCCCGCCCGCGGGCAAGCCCTCGCGGCCGTCGGCGTGCAGCAGTTCGGCCAGGCGTGCCGTGAGGTCGTGCCACGACACATGACCGCCGACCGCGTTCGCCACCCCGTGCACGGGCGCGTCCAGGCACGAGGTCACGGCACGCGCCAGCGCCGCCGCGTGCACCCACGGCGCCCCGTACCAGGCGTGACCGTGCGCGCCCGGCCGCGGCAGGCGGAGGGGCCTGCCCTCCCGCACGGCCTGGTACAGCAGCCCGGTCGCCCCCCAGCGCAGCTGGTCGCGCAGCCGGTCGTGCGCGCCCCAGACCAGCGGCGAGCGTACGGCGCTGGCCCCGCCCCGGCCCGCCGTACCGGCCGCGCCCAGCAGCAACCGCTCGCAGTCCAGCTTGGCCTGGCCGTACGGGCTCAGCGGCCGCCGTGACGGCGACTCCTCCGCCACGTCGTCGTCCGCGGGATGCCCGTAGGCGTCCACGCTGCTGACGAAGACGAACGGACCACGCCGCCAGGCGTCGACCATCGCCTCCATGGCCGCCACGTCCACCTCGGGACGGGTGAACGTGCACGCCGCGTGAATGACGGCGTCGGCCTCCGCGACGGCGGCGCGCAGCCCGTCCAGGTCGGCGAGGTCACCCTCGACGACGTCCACCCCCTCCCCGGCGACCAGGTGCGCGGACTCCGGCCGGGCCAGCGCGAGCACCGGGCGGCCGCGGGCGGCCAGTTCCCGCAGGACGAACGCTCCCACGCCTCCGGTACCGCCGGTGACCAGGACCGTCCCCTCGCGCGCGCCCCGCGGGCGTGCCGCGCCCCTGGACCGGGCCGCGCCCCCGGTACAGGCAGTGTCCCGGGACGTCGCCGTGGCGGCGCGCTCCGCCTCCCGGCCCGCCAGCAGGGCGACCACCGCCCGCGGGGTGCGGGCCTGGAGGATGTCCAGGCCGGTCAGCGGGAGCTTAACGGTCCCGCGCAGCGCCTCGGCGAGCCGTACCGCGCTCAGCGAGTGCCCGCCGAGGACGAAGAAGTCGTCGTCCGGACCCGGCGCCGGGCACCCCAGCTCCCGGGCGAACGCCTCGGTCACGGCCTCGGCGACCGGCCCCGCGGTCGCGGTCGCGGACGGCAGACCCGGCAGCCGGGACAGATCCGGCGCGCCCTGGGCGGTACGGGGCACGGCGTCCAGCAGGGTCACCGTGACGGGCACCAACTCCGGCGCCAGGGCCCTTCGCAGAGCCGACCGCAGTTCGGCGCGCGAGGGCCCGGTGACGTCCGCCAGGACCGCGTAGGCCAGCAACTGCCCGCCGCCCGAGGCGTGCGGGGCGGTGACGGCGACCGCCTCGGAGACCCCCGGATGCGCCCGCAGCAGTTCCTCCGCCGGGTGCGGTTTCCCGCCGTTGGAGCCACGGTCGGCAACACCGCCACCGGTGCCGGCCGACGCCGGTTCGGGGCTCGCCGCCGTCACCGCCACCGCCGGCAGCCGGGACAACACCGATCCCGGGTCGGCGGCCACCGCGGTGAGGAGCGCGGCGAAGCCCTCGGCGAGCGCGCGCCCAGCCGCCTCGTCCACCGCCGTACGGCTGAACTGGACGAGGGCGGCGGGACCGGCCGTGTCGAGCAGGCCGAACGACAGGTCGAACTTGGCCTCGCCGACACCGACGTCCACGTACGTGCCCTCCGCGCCGGGCAGCCGCAGCGCCGTCGGCTCCCCCAGGACGTCCGCCGTCACCCGCACCAGCGCCGTACCGCCGGCGTCCCGCGCGGCCGCGCCGAGGCGCTCCACCACGAGGTCGAACGGCACATCGCGGTGGTGCTGGGCCTCCAGGAGCGCGTCCCGTACCCGTTCCACGAGGACGGTGAACGCCGGGTCGCCGGACGTGTCGACGCGTACGGGCAGCGTGTTGACGCACAGGCCGACCAGCTCGCGCATGTCCGTGCCCCTGCGGTGCGTTCCCGCCACACCGATGAGCAGGTCGTCCTCGCCGGTCATGCGGTGCAGGGTGGCGAACGCCGCGGCCAGCGCCACCGCGAACAGGGTCGCCCGGTGCGCCGCGCCGAGTGCCCGCAGGGCGTCCGGCACGCCCGTGGCGAGCGGCACCGACACCGCCTGCGCGGGTTGGGCGTGCGCGTCGGCGGGCGGGAGCGCGGGGCCGGGGAGCGGCGGCGGCACCGCGCCTTCGAGGCGACGGGCCCAGTGGCGCAGCCCCTCCTCGAACCGGTCGGCGGCCTCGTGCTCACGGCGGGCGAAGTCCGCGTAACGCAACGGTGGTGTGAGCGGCTCGGCGGCCCCACCGTCGCGCGCGGACGCGTACAACCGTGTGAGTTCTGAGGCGATGACCTCCAAGGAGGCGCCGTCGACCGCGATGTGATGGAAGGTCAGCAGAACCGTGTGGTCCTCCTCGCCGTGCCGCAGCACCAGCAGCCGCGGCAGGGGCCCGGCGGACAGGTCGAACGGCCGGCGTGCCTCCTCGGCCAGCAGGCCGGCGGCGCGGTCGGGAGCCACCTCGACGACACGTGCGCCGATCGCGTCCGGCGCCGGCAGCACTTCCTGGCAGGGCTCGCCGTCGCGCTGCACGTACCGGGTGCGCAGGATCTCGTGGCGCCGTACGAGCGCGGTCAGCGCGGTGCCCAGCGCGCCGACGTCCAGCGGGCCCCGCAGCCGGGTGGCGAAGGGCACGTTGTAGGACGCCGCGCCCTGACCGAGCCGGTCCATCAGCCACATCCGGCGCTGGGCCCGGGACAGCGGCGCGGGGCCCCGCCCGCCCGCTGCGTCCGTCCCGTCGGCCTCCGTCTCGTCGGCCTCCGTCTCGTCGGCCGGCGTAGCGGCGGGCGCCTCGGTGGGTGTCCCGGCGGAACGGCCACCTGCCCGGCGGCGCGCCCGCCGCAGCAGTTCCTCCTGGAGCGCCAGGGCGGAGGCCGTCGGGGTGTCAGCGGACATCGTGGTCCTCCTCGGCGCTCGGGCGCAGATCGGCGTGGTCGGCGAGCAGGGCCCGCTCGACCAGGGCGGCCTGGCCGGCCACCGTGGGCTCGGCGAAGAAGTCGGCGAGCGCCAGCTCGACACCGAGTTCCTCGCGCAGGTCGTCCGTGACGACGAGGGCGAGCAGGGAGTGCCCGCCCAGGGACAGGAAGTCGGCGTCGGGCCGGGTGACCTCACGGCCCAGCGCCCGGCTCCACACCTCGGCGACCGCCTGCTGGAGCGGCGTCAGGGGCGTCTGCGGCACGGCGACCGGCGAACCGGCCCCGTTCCCGGCGGCGAGGTCCGCGAGACCGCGGCGGTCGACCTTCCCCGACGAGGTGAGCGGCAGCCGGTCGACGATCGTCACCTCGTCGGGAACGAGGTGGGCGGGCAGCGTCGCGGCGAGGCGGTCGCGCAGCACCCCGGGCCGGGGCACGGGGCCGGGCGCCGCCACCACGAAGGCGACGAGGCGGGCCTCGTCCGGCGTCGGCCGGTGCACGCCCACCGCCGCGTCGTCCACGTCCGGCTGGTCGCGCAGCACGTGCTCGACCTCGCCGGGCTCGATGCGGAAACCACGCACCTTCACCTGGTCGTCGGTCCTGCCGTGGAAGTCCAGGACACCGTCGGGCCGTACGGAGACGAGGTCGCCGGTGCGGTACAGCCGGCCCGTCCCCGGGCGGTCCACGAACCGCTCCGCGGTCAGCGCGGGACGGCCGGTGTACCCGGACGCCACCCGGCTGCCGCCGATCCACAACTCGCCCCGCGCGCCCACCGGGACGGGCGCCCCGGTGTCGTCCAGGACGTGCGCGGTCGCGCCCGCGACCGGCCGGCCGATCGGCACCTGGCCGTCGCAGTCCGCGTCGGTGACCCGCTGCGCGGTGGCGAACGTGGTCGTCTCGGTGGGCCCGTACCCGTTGACCAGTTCCAGCCACGGGAACGCCCGCAGGACCCGCCGGGCGTGCTGGGCGGACAGCGCCTCCCCGCCCACCACGACCGTCCGCAGCACGGAGAACACCCGGGAGCGCCGGGCGGCGAGCTGGTGGAACAGGGCGGTGGTGAAGAAGGCGACGGTCGCGCCGTGCCGCTCCACGTGCTGCGCCAGGTCCTCCAGCGAAGGCCGTTCGACGGTGCACACCACCACGGCGGCACCGTTGGCGAGGGCCCCCCACACCTCGAACGTCGACGCGTCGAAGGTCATGGGGGAGTGGAAGAGCACCCGGTCGCGGGGTGTGAGGGTGACGTAGTCCGGCGCGGACAACAGCTCCGCCACCGCCCGGTGCGGTATGAGGACGCCCTTGGGACGCCCGGTCGAACCGGAGGTGAACATGATGAACGCCGCCGCGTCGGGGCCGCTCGCGCACGGGGACGCGGACGGGGACGGGGCCGACATCGGCTCCTCCGCCGGGAGCGCGAGGACCCGGCCCGTGAACGCCGCCGTCTCGAGGAGCTTGCCGTCACCGACGGTCAGGGTGACGCCCGCGTCGGCGGCCATCGACTCGGAACGGGGGCGCGGATGCGCCGGATCGAGCGGTACGCAGGTGGCGCCGGCCCACCACAGGGCGAGCTGGGCGACGACGGTGCGCGCCGAGCGCGGCATCAGCAGCGCCACCCGGTCACCCGGGCGGACACCGTGCTCGTGCAGGTGGGCCGCGAGGGCCCGGGCCCAGGTGACGAGCCGCCCGTAGGTGAGCGTGGTGTCGCCGTCGGCCACGGCCAGGGCCTCGGGGGTCCGCTCCGCGTGCCAGGCCACGAGGGCGGGCAGTCCGGCCCCGGCGTCGGGCCGCGGACCGGTGGAGGCGGAGGACGGGACGTGCTCAGCGGTCAGGGTGGTCATGTCAGGCTCCGGCCTCTCGCGCGGCTTCCCTGCGGCTGTCGACGAGCGCGGCGACGGCCCGCAGGTCCGGCTGGCGCAGGAGCTGCGGCGCGCGCAGGCGCACCCCGCTCTCCCGCTCGATGATGGTCAGCAGCCGGGCGGCGACGATCGACGTGCCGCCCGCCTCGGTGAAGTTGTCGGCGAGCGTCGTCCCGGGCCGCCCGAGGAGGTCGCGTACGGCGTCGAGGACGATGCGCTCGCCCGGGGTGGAGGGGGCGGGCGCGCCGGAGGCCGGGGCGCCCTCCGGGTCGGGGCCGGCCGCCTGCCGGGTCAGCTCCGCCCGGTCCACCTTGCCGTTGGCGTCGAGCGGGAACGTGTCGACGACCCGTACGGCCGAGGGCACCGCCTGCTCGGGGAGCCAGGCCCGTACCGCCGTCAGAAGCGCGTCGCCGGAGGTGGCGGCGTGGTCCGCGGCGAGCCGTACGTACGCCACCAGGCGCGTGCGGCCGTCGGGGGTGCGCGGAGCGGTGACGACGGCGTGCAGTACCGCCGGGTCCTGCTCCAGCGCGGCCTCGACCTCGGCGGGCTCGATCCGCACCCCGCTGACCTTGACCTGCTCGTCGAGGCGGCCGAGGAACTCCAGCACGCCGTCCGCCCGCATCCGGACGCGGTCGCCGGTGCGGTACAGCCGGTCCGTACCCGCCAGTTCGAACCCGGTCACGTGCGCGGCCGCGTTCGTGCCCGTGCTCGCGTCCGTGTCTGTGGTCGCGCCCGTGCTCGTGCTCGTGGTCGCGTCCGCGCGGGTGGTGAAGCGCCGGGCGGTCAGCGCGGGATCCAGGTACCCGATCGCGAGACCATCGCCGCCGATGCGCAGTTCGCCCTCCTCGCCGCGTGCCACGGGCCGGCCCTCGGCGTCGGTGACCACGACGGTCACGCCCGGCACGGGGGTGCCGATCGGCGGGGCGCCGGACCCTTCCGCCTCGGCGCCGGCGGCGCGCATGGTGTGAACGGTGGTGACGACGGTGGCCTCGGCGGGCCCGTAGGCGTTGTGCACCGTCGTGGTCACATCGGCGCCCGGACGGCGGCGCATCCGGTCGCCACCGACGATCAGGTGGCGCAGGCCGGTCAGGCTCCGCGGCCAGGGCTGCTCCAGGAGCGGTTCGACCATCGGGGTGGCGGCGACCGCCACGGATATCGCGCTGTCGCGCCACCAGCCGGTGAGCAGGGCGGTGTCCCAGCGGACGTCGTCGGGCGCGGGGACGAGGGCCGCCCCCGACGTCAGCCCGGCCCACAACTCCATCAGGTGCGGGTCGAACGCGACGCCGATGAGCAGGGACTGCCGGTCGCCCGGCGCGAGGCCGGTCTCGGCGCGGTACCAGTCGAGCAGCGTGGCGAGGGCCGGCTCGGCCACGGCGAGCGCCTTGGGCCTGCCCGTGGAACCGGACGTCAGCACGGCGTAGAACGCCCCGCCGGGTGCGCGCAGACCGCTGTCGGTACGCGCCGGGGTGAGGGCCGCCACCACGGCGCCGGTCGCGTTGACGCCTTCCCGCGGCAGACCCAACTCGATGTGCTCGGCCTCCCGGTGCCGGGCGGGGAGGAGAGCGGGGTCACCGACCAGGCAGGCGACGTCCAGGTCCTCGGTGACGGCGGCCAGGCGTCGTTCACCGGGGCGCGGGCCCAGGGGCAGGTACACCGCGCCGAGCCTGGCGATCGCCACGGCCGCCACGACGAGCGCGGCGGAGCGGTCCAGGCACACTCCGACCAGGTCACCCGTGCCGACCCGGTCGCGCAGGGCGGTCGCGACGTCGTCGGCGGCCGCGTCGATCTGCCCGTACGTCCAGGTGTGGGCACCGTCGATCACGGCAGGAGCGTGCGGGGCGAGTCGTACCCGCTCCTCGAACAGCGCGAGCACGCCGGCCGTTGCGCCACCGGAGGGCTCGGCGCCGTGAGCGATGCTCAGCAGCTCGGTCCGCTCGGGCTGCCCGGGCGTCTCCAGCGGGTCCGTCGGCCGGGCGGGAGAGAGGGTTGTCGGCTGGGTCATCACGACTCCGTCGAAGTGGCGGTGGCAGTGGCAGTGGCAGGGGTGGCGGTGGCGGCGAGCGCGCCGGCCTGGTCGGCGAGCACCGGGTTGCGGAAGAAGAGCCGCATCGGCGGGCGGTGCCCGAGCCGCGGCTCCAGCCATGCCGCCAACTGCGCGGCGAGCAGCGAGTGTCCGCCGGCCTGGAAGAAGTCGGTCGTTCCACCGAAGCGGTCGTGCTCCAGCACCGTGCGCCAGCCCTCGGCCAGCAGCACGCTCATCGGGTCGTCCGGCAGGCCGCCCGCGTCGCCCGACGGTCCCGCCGTCACCTCGCCCGTGTCCGCGGCGCCGGGGGCGCTCTCCGCGCCGACGGCCGTCCCGGCCGGGGCCGCGCCGAGTTCCGTCGCCTTCCGCAGCAGGGCGGTACGGTCCGGCTTGCCGCCGGCGAGCACGGGCACCGAGTCGAGGCGTACCCAGCGACCCGGGACGAGGGCGGCCGGCAGGCGCCGCCCGAGCTCCGTGTGGAACGCACGCTCGTCCCACGCCCCGGGCTCGTCCGGGCCTTCCAGGAAGCCGACCAGCCGGGGCCCGCCGGCGGCCTCGCGGTCCAGGACCACGGCACAGGACCGTCCGCCGAGCACCGCGGAGGCGGTCGCCTCGATCTCCTCCAGCTCGATCCGGTAGCCGCGCAGCTTGACCTGGTTGTCGCGGCGGCCGAGGAAGTACAGCAGTCCGTCCAGGCCCCGGTAGCCCAGGTCACCGGTGAGGTAGACCCGTTCGCCGCCGAGGGCGTCGAGGCGTACGAACCGGGCGGCCGTGGTCTCCGGGTTGCCGACGTACCCCTCGGCGAGCCCGGCACCGGCGATCGCCAGTTCACCCACGGCACCGGCCGGCAGCGGCCGGTGGTGCTCGTCCAGGACGTGGACCCGCTCGCCGGGCAGCTCGCTCCCGAGCGGCACCTCAGCCCCGTCGGCCAGGGCCTCCGGCACGATGCGGTGGACGGTCGAGCTGATGGCCGCCTCGGTGACGCCGTAGACGTTGAGCACCGTGGCGTCGGTGTCCGCGAGGAAGGCGCGCAGCGCGTCGGCCGGGATGCGCTCACCGCCGAGCACGAGCAGTCGCGGCGACCAGCGGCCCTCGCGCAGGGCGGGGCGCAGGTCCTCCCGGGTGGCGAGGAAGTAACTGGTGGGGAGGTTGGCCACGGTGACCCGGGCGTCGGCCAGCAGCTCCGCCAGCTCGGTTCCCGTGGGGACCTCGCGCTCGGGGACGACGAGGCACGCCCCCGCGTGCAGGGACGGCAGCACCTCCTCGAGGGACACGTCGAACGACGGCTGGGCGAACAGCAGGACCCGGTCGCCGTGGCGCAGGCCGAACCGGTCGGCCATCCCCGTCATGTGGTGCACCAGCGCCGCGCGGCCCACGGCGACCGGCTTCGGCGTGCCGGTCGAGCCGGAGGTGTGGATGATGTACGCGGTGTCCGGGACGACCTCGGCGGCGTGCGCCCGCGGCAGTTCCGGCGCGTCGACCGTGGCGGCCGGCAGCTCCTCGGGGACGGTCACCGGGTGTTCGGCCGAGGTGAGGACCAGGGCGGGAGCGAGCCGTCGCAGCAGCAGGTCGAGCCGGGCGGGCGGGTCCGACGGGGAGAGCGGGCAGTGGACCGCCCCGGTCCGGAGGCAGGCGAGCAGGGTGACGACCGCGTCGGCGCCGCGCGGCAGCACCGCCGCCACCGGCTGACCGGCGGTCACTCCCGCCGCCCGCAGACGCTCGGCGAGGGCGGTGACCCGTGCGTCGAGGTCGCCGTAGGTGAGGCGCCGGGCACCGGTGAGCAGCGCGGGCAGCGACGCGTCATGACCGGCGAGCGGGTCGAACGGAGCGTTCGGGTCGAACGATGCACCCGAGCCCGGCGGGGCGGTCGGTTCCTGCGATGCACCCGCGTCGAGCGATGCACCCGCGTCGGGCGATGCACCCGGGTCCGCGGGCGCGAGGTCCGCCAGCGCGGCGCCCGGCGTGTCGAGGTAGGCCCGCAGCAGGTCCAGGAACCGGCCCGCGAGCAGCCGGACCACGTCCTCGCCGAACATGTCGGCGTCGTAGTCCCAGACCAGGGTCATGCCGGCGGCACCGTGCCGGACGCCGACACCGCGCCGGTCGTCGGGCAGCAGCACGACGTCCAGGTCGAACCTGGTGGTGCCGGTGTTGAAGCCCTCGAACAGGGTGATGTCCAGGCCAGGCACGTCGATCTCGGGCAGCTCGGCGTCATGGGCGCTGAACATCACGTCGAACAGCGGGTTGTCGGCCCCCGACGTGTGCAGGCCGAGCGCGCGGGTCAGTTCCTGCACCGGCACGTCCTGGTACGGCAGCGCGCGGATGAGGACGTCGGTCACCTCGTCCATCGTGTCCTCGGCCGGGGCGGCCGGTTCCAGCCGCAGCGGGAGGGGGATGGTGTTCACGAACATGCCGACCGTCTGCTCGTGCCCGCGCGGCCGGTTGCCCACCGCGGTGCCGACGACCAGCTGCGAGCGGCGGCCGTGGCGGCGGAGCAGTTCGGCGAAGAGACCGAGGAGTGTGGAGAACGGGGTCAGGCCGCGGGCGCGGGTGTGGTCGCGCAGCCGTTCGGCCAGGTCCGCGCCGATCGACTGACGGAGCTGGCCACCGTGGTGCCGGCGCCGGGTGCCGGGCCGGGCGAGGCCCGGCAGCGGCATGTCGTAGGACAGGCCCTTCAGCTCGGAGGTCCAGAAGTCCAGTCCGGCGCCGCGCTGTTCGTCCCGCTTCCCCGGCTCCTGTGCTTCGACGTGGTCGGCGTAGGAGGGCGCGGGCGGCAGGGTGACCGGCTCGCCCAGGACGTGGCCCCGGTAGACGCGGAACACGTCGTCGAGCAGGATCGCGAACGAGTGGCCGTCGTGGATCAGGTGGTGCTCGACATGGACGAGCCGGTGGTGCTCGTCGCCCAGACGGACGAGCGTCCAGCGGATCAGCGGCGCCTCGTAGGTGTCGAGCGGGGTCTCCGCCTCCGTGCGCAACAGCTCCTGGAAGGCCGCCTCGGGGTCGGTGGCCGTGGTCAGGTCGACGGTACGGAGCCGGGGCTCGCAGCGCTCGGCGACCCGCTGGCCGGGCACGGCGCCGGTGACGGCGACCAGTTCGAGGCGGAGGCCGGCGTGCCGGTCGAGTGTGGCGGCGAGGCCGAGGCGCAGCGCGTCGGTGTCGAGCGGGCCCCACAGGTCGAGCGCGGCGGTGAAGTTGTAGGCACGGCTGCCCGGTTGCACCTGTTCGTGCAGCCAGACGATCTCCTGCGAGGAGGAGAGCGGAAGCATGAGCGATCCCTGGGGTTGTCGGGTCGGGTGATGGTGTGCGGGGCACGGTCGTGCCCGGCGGGCGGTGCGGGGCCGCCGCGGATCGCGCGGTCGGACCTGATCGCAGTAGGGAAAAGTAGGTAATGGTGGACCGCGGTGTACGGCGGTGGATCGCGGTACGGAGGTGGTCAGTCGGACGGGGGCGCCGTCCGGGCCGCCGTGGCGGCCGCGCCCGTCAGCGCGTCGGCCATCGCGTCGAAGGCCTCGCGGGCGGCGTCGTCGGCGATCACCGCGCGGTCCCACGCCATGCGCAGGTGCAGTGCGCGCCCCTGTGTCACCGAGACGGCGAAGGGGCCGCGCACGGGTCTTCCGTCGATGTGGACCTCCCGGCCCTCCACGCCGGCCAGCCGGAGCGGGGGCCGCTGGGTGGCGTCGTCCACGGTCAGCAGCCCGTCGAGGCGGCCGGACCAGCCCGAGCCGGCCGCCCGGGCCGCGTGCACGACGGCGTCGAAGGGTACGTCGGCCCGGTCCAGGTCGTCCCACCAGGCGTCGGCCGTCACCTCGGGGCAGGTCGGGGCGGCCCCGGTCGCGGCCGGGAAGACCACGGTGTTGAGGAAGCAGCCGAGGACCCGCTCCGCGCCGGGCGGTCGGCCGCCCCACGGGTAGCCGAGCGGTACCACGTGCCCGGGGCCGTACAGGGCGCGTGCGGCGGGGCGACAGGCGTCCAGCAGCTCGGGGAAGGGCACCCCGCCGGCGGTCGCGGGCAGCACCAGCGACGCCGAACCGCTCGGCAGCCCACCCGCCGTGGGGGCACCGGGCCGCGGGGCCGGGGACTGGTCGCGCACCGCCCGGAGCCGGTCGCCCCAGTGGGCCAGCGCCTCGGGCGAGGCGGCGCGTTCCTCGGCGTCGAGCTGGAGGAGCACGGCTTCACGGTAGGCGGCCAGTTCGGCGGCGACGTCCGCGGGCCCCGGCGCCTCGGCGTACGGCCCGTCGGCGTAGGCGGCACCGAGGTCCGTGACGATCCGGGCGAGTGAGCGGCCGTCGCACGCGGTGTGGTCGAGGACGATCGCGAGCACCTCGCGACCGGCGTCGGTGGTGGCTTCGTGATCGGGTGCCGTCTCCTCGTCGGAGAGGAACAGCCGCAGGGGCGGGCCTTCGCGGTCCCATGTGCCCAGGGCCCGGCGCAACGCGGTGGCGGCGTCCTCGCCGGGCGCCCGGGGCACCCGTACGACGGGTACGTCCGGCTCTTCGACGCGGAGCACGGGGGTGCCGCGCACCACGGCGGGTCGGGCCCGCAGCACCGGGTGCAGGGCCGCGAGGCGCGTCGCCGCGGCGGCGAGCCGCTCGAGGTCCACCGTGCCGCGCGGGAAGGCGAAGAACATCGGAACGAGGTCCGGCCGGCCGGCGGGGTCGAGCGAACGCACCAGTACGAAGCGGCGCTGCGCGCCGGTGACGGGCAGCACCGCGGGTGCGCCCGCACCGCTGTCGAGTGCGTGGTAGCGAGCCAGGTACTGGGTCGTGATGCTGAGCACGTGATCCTCTCTGTCGGGCGGTGGCCCGGGACGGGCCGGCCGTGCGGCGGCCGGTGACGGCCGGTCAGCCGAGCGGGGCGGACTCGGTCCGTCGGTCCGTGTCGCTCTGGTGGTCCGTCCCGGTCCGCGGGTCCGTGCCGGGTGCGGCGGGCTGCGGGTCCTCGGGGCCGGTGGGCAGGTCCCGCGTCCGGCGCAGCGGCGAGAGCACGAGCGGCAGCGGTACGGTGAGGAAGCCGGCCGCGCAGCACAGCAGCGCGGTACGGGCGCCGAATCCGTCGGCGAGCGCCCCGCCGGCCAGCGCCCCGAGGGGGAGCGTGCCCCACATCAGGAAGCGCAGGGTGGCGTTCATCCGGCCGAGCAGCTTCGGCGGGCAGAGCCCCTGACGGAAGCTCACCTGGGCGACGTTGTAGACCACGGCACCGAAGAAGACGACCGCGGAGCCGAGCGCGAACAGGGCCCCACCGCCCACCTGTTCGGACAGCGGCCACAGCAGGGCGAAGGGCCCCGTCACCAGGACGGAGAGCCAGATGATCCGGCCCTGGCCCACTCGGGCGGCGAGCGCGCCCGCCCCCACGGCCCCCAGCAGTCCGCCGACGGCGGCGGCGGACAGTACGAGACCGACCGTTCCGGGCGCCAGGTCTAGGACACGGACCAGGTACACGGTCTGTGTGGCCATCAGCACCGCGGTGAAGAAGTTGCCGAGACCGGTGGCGACGGCGATCACCCGCAGCAGCGGCTGGCGCAGCACGAAGCGCAGCCCCTCGCCGATGTCCGCGCGCAGCGACGAGCCGGGAACGGGGACCGGGCGGGGCTCACGGTGCCGGATGCCCCACAGGAAGAGCGCGGAGAGGAGATAGCCGATCGCGTCGGCGACGACGGCGAGATGGGCGCCGAGGAGCTGGACCAGCCCACCGCCGATGCCGGGACCGGTCACCTGGGCGGACGAGCGTACGGTCTCCAGGGCCCCGTTGCCCCTGACGAGATGGTCGCGGGGCAGCAGTTGGGGCAGGAAGCTCTGGTGGGCGACGTCGAAGAAGACGGTCGCGACGCCGGTCACCAGGGCGACCACGTACAGCTGTGCCATCGTGAGGACGCCGGCCACAGCCGCTGCCGGGACGCTCGCCATGGCCACGGCCCGTACGAGGTCCGCCCGGACCATCAGCGGCAGCTTGCGCATCCGGTCGACCCAGGCCCCCGCGGGCAGCCCGATGACCAGGAACGCGGCGGTCTCGGCGGCCGTGAGCAGCCCCACCTCGAAGGCGGTGGCGTCGAGTTCGAGCACTGCCACGAGAGGCAGGGCGACCAGGGTGATGTGGGCGCCGAGCTGTCCGGCCGCGGCTCCGGCGAGCAGCATGCGGAAGTCGCGCATGCGCAAGGGGCCGCTCTTGGCGGTTCGGATTGTGGCGGGCATGTGAAGGACCTTCACTGAACAGCCGTTCAGTAGTCAAAACGAGATGAGCGCTTTCGGTCATTTCTTGCTGCGAATTGGTGTCCATCCGGGAAAATTTGCGTCGGACTCGGCTTGTTGATGGATGAATCACAGGTGTCGTGCGCCCAGAGGGCGCAGGGGTTTCCGGTACCGGTCACGGAGTGACACCAGTCGACCACGCGTACGAACGGTTCGCACGGTGTTCTGGCCGAAAGCCGTCATGCGCGGCGGCCCCTGGCCGGAGGCACTCGTTCCGACCGTTATGGCACCCGGCCCCCGCCCCGAACCCGCCCCGGACCCCGTCCCGTCCGCCCGCCCCGCCTGCCTCAGTCCTCCGCAGTACCCGCGGTGTCGGCCGCCGTCACCGTCAGGTACGCGTCGAGCGCGGCGGCGCCCGTCAGCATCGCCAGGCCCCGCGCCGTGAGCCGTGCACGCCACTCCCGCAGCGTCGCCTGAAGCGGCTCCGGCCCGCCCGCCGACCGCACCTGGTCCAGGACCCGCGCGATCTGCCGCAACCCTGTCCCGCCCCGACGCAGTTGATGGGCGAGGAGCACGTCACGCACGTCGGCGGCGGTGTACGAGCGGTACCCGGTGTGCGGGTCGCGCCGGGGCGTGACCAGTCCGGCCCGCTCCCAGGTGCGCAACGTCGCCGGCCGGATGCCGAGCCGGCGCGCGAGCGGCCCGATGAACGTCACACCGGGCTCCCGGCCCCGCTCCGGCTCGCCCGGCGCCGCGAGGCCGCGCAGCGCCTGCTCCACCTCCTCCAGCGTGCGCCGGTCACCCGCCAGTTGGGTGTGGCTCCCGTCGATCAGCCGCAGGGCCTCCTCGGTCGCGTCACCGTTCACCGCCCGCATGATCGCCCCGGCGGTCGCGTGCCCGTGCCCGGGGAGCAGCGCGAGGAACGTCCGCAACGCCGCCGCATGGCGCGGAGCGTAGAGGCGGTAGCCGCTCGGTGAGCGTTCCGCGGGCGGCAGGATCCCCGCGTCCTCGTAGTTGCGCACCGCCTGCGTGGACAGACCGTGCTCGCGCGCCAGGTCGATGGGTCGCATCCGCACTTTGAAGGTTCTTCCTTCCCTGAGACAGCAACTAGCGTTGCTTGCATGCGACTTGACGACACAAGTCGTCCTGAAGACGCCAAACCTTACACCGAGGCTTCAACGATACGGTTGAGGTCATGACGGCAACGATCCAGGACGCCGCGCGTCCCTTCTCCGGCACCGCCCTCACCGCCCTCGTCCCTCCCTCCACCCGTCTCCTCGGACTCGGCGAACCCACCCACGGCGTCGACGCCTTTCCGGAACTGCGCAACGAGCTCTTCCGCCACCTCGTCGAGGAGGAGGGGTACCGGTCGATCGCCATCGAGAGCGACTGCCTCTCGGCCCTGCTCGTCGACGCGTACGTCACCGACGGCATCGGCACCCTCGACGACGTGATGGCCCGTGGGTTCAGCCACGGCTTCGGCGCCTCACCCGCCAACCGCGAACTCGTGCGCTGGATGCGCGCCCACAACGCACCATGCCCTCCGAGCGAACGGCTCCGCTTCTACGGGTTCGACGGCCCCCTGGAGATCACCGGTGCGGCCGCCCCCCGCCAGGCCCTGCTCGCCCTGCGCGGCTACCTCGCACCGCACCTCGCGCCCGACCTCGACGCGGCCCTCAACGATGATGCGACCAACGACGCCCTGGACGCGTTGCTCGGGTCCGACGACCGCTGGACCGACGAGGCCGCGATGATGGACCCCGCGCGGTCCGTCGGCCGCACCCGCGAGGCCCGGGAACTGCGCCTGATCGCCGACGACCTGGGCGTGCTGCTCGCCGCGCACGCCCCGCACCTGACGGCCGTCACCTCGGCCGACGACTTCTGGCGGGCCGAACTGCAGGCCCGTACCGCTACCGGGCTCCTCCGCTACCACGCGGCCATGGCCGGCACCGGCCCCACCCGCTTCGACACGCTCGTGACCCTGCGCGGCGCGATGATGGCCGACAACCTCGACGCCATCGTGCGGCGCGAGGCCCGCCGCGGTCCCACCCTCGCCTTCGGCCACAACCGTCACCTGCAGCGCGACGAGAGCGACCTGCGGCTCGGTGGCCGCTCGGCCCGGTGGTGGAGCGCGGGCGCCGTCGTCGGCACCCGTCTCGGCGACCAGTACGCCTTCGCCGCCACGACGTTCGGTTCCCGCGGTGCGGACGTACCCCCTGCGGACACCCTCGAGGGCATCTTCTCGACCCTGCCCCACGACCGGGCCGTCATCGACCCCGGCCGGCTCGCCACCCTCGTCGAAGGGAAGCCGGCGCCCAGGGTGCCGGCCGACCACACCTACTTCTCCCTCGACCCGTCGGCCGTCGAACAGAACGACGCCGTCGTCTTCGTCAAGGAGATCTGAGCGGACGTCTGAGCGGACGTCTGAGCGGGGCCGTCAGAGCGGGACATGTACGCGGCACGAGCGACCGGCCCGCCCCCCGGGCCGGGCCGGTCACCGCGCCGCTGAGGCACCTCAGGGCGAAACGGCGGTCCGGGCGAGCAGGGCAAGGTCCTCGACGGACGGCAGGACCTCGGGACGGTCCAGGAAGGCGAGCACGGCACGCTTCTCGGGGAGGTACACCTCGGGCAGGTCGATCTCCGGCAGGGTGATCTCCGCGTGCCGGACGAACCCGAGCCGGCTCAGCAGGGCGAGTGCCTTGTCGTTGCGGGCGTCGGGCTCGGCCACCGCCCGCAGGACCGCCGGGTCGCGGAAGGCGAAGCGGGTGAGCGCCCCGGCCAGGATACGGCTGAAGCCCGGGCGGGGGCGGCCGGTGATCGGGGCGAGCATCAGGTGGACGCCGATGTCCCCCTCCCGCACCTCGTAGCACAGGCTGACGCGGTCCTCGGCGGGCTGGTACGTCTGGAACAGGGCCACCGGCTCACCGTCCAGCCGCACCAGGAAGGCGTGATGGGTGTCGCGGCGGTCCACGTCCTCGTAGATCTCCTGGACCAGTTCACGGCTCGCGCCGTTCATGCCCCAGAACTGTGCGCGCTCCTCGACGACCCATGTGTGCAGCACGGCGGAGTCCGCCGCGGGGTCGACGGGGGTGAAGCGGAAGGTGCCGAGGCCTTCGACGGTCTCGGAGTACACGTCCGGGCGCGCGGAAACGAGGGCAGTGGACTCGGGTCTCATGCGGTTTTCCGTTCTTTCGTGAAGAGGGGTCGGGCGGGGGCGGCCCGGGCGGGTTCGCCTCGGGGCAGGGTGGAGAGCCGTTCGCGGTGGCGCCCGGCGCCACCGGCGGCTCGGGCATGCGGTCGGGCTCACACCGCCCCCGCACCAGGCGTAGGTTAGGCTCGCCTAACCATTGGTGCAAGGGAAGGGGTGGGCATGGCCGTCGGCAAGGGCTGGGAGGGCGTGGTCCTCAAGCTGCTGCGGGGCAAGGATTTCACGTTCACGGTCACGGGGGCGGAGCAGGTCACACCGCACTACCGCCGGATCGAGTTCACCGACGGGGGACTGCTCGCGGCGGCCGGGGACTCGGCGCACCCCACCATGTGGGTCCGCCTGTGGTTCTCCGACAACGGCAAGCCCCACCAGCGCGCCTACACCCTGGTCGACCCCGACCCGGCGGCGGGCACCTTCGCCCTGGAGTTCGCCCTGCACGAGGGTGTGGCCAGCGACTGGGCACGCAACGCCACCGTGGGCGACACTCTCGAAGCCACCGTGCAGGGGACCGGTTTCGCCGCCCCCGAGCCCGCCCCCGAGCGCCTGCTGATGATCGGCGACCCCGCCTCGCTGCCGGCCATCAACTCCCTCCTCGACGCCTACCGGCAGACACCGGCCACCATCTGGTTCGAAACCCACCACGAGGCGGACGCGGACCTGCCCGTACGGCTCGACCCCGACCGGCACGACCTGCGGCTCGTCCCCCGCTCCGGCGACGGCGCCGCCCTGGTCGAACGCATCCGCGCCGAGCTGCCCGCGCTGGTCGCCGACCCCGAGTCGGCCTACGTGTGGCTGGCCTGCGACACGGCGACCACCCGCACCCTCACCGGATACCTGCGCAAGGACCTCCGCCTGCCCAAGCAGCGGGTGAACGGCCTCGGCTACTGGCGGCCCACCGCGGCCTGAGGTCCGCCGGCCGGACAGGGGCGCCCGTACGCCACGGCCACGGCGCCCCGCCCGCCGACCCACGCACCTGGCCCCCACCCGGGCGGGCCGGCCGGGCGGGCCGGCCGTCAGACGACGAGTTCGCCGATGCCCAGCAGGTTGCCCTCGCTGTCACGGAACCACACGCCCCGCTCGCCCCGTGCGCCCTTGCTCGGGTAGTTCCCCTCGATCTCGGAGATCCCGCCGCTCGTGCGGAACCCCGGCGCGTCGACCTCCTCGAACACCACACCGCGTTGTGCCAGCTCCGACATGACGCTCTCCAGGTCGTCGACCTCCCAGCCCATCTGGGTGAAGGTGCCCGGAGAGACTCCCGTCGACCGGAACACGGCGAACTCGGTGCCGCCGCACCGGTACAGCAGCCCGCCGGGCCGCTCGTCGACGGGCTCCAGGCCGAGCTTCTCCGCGTAGAAGCGCCGCGCGCGGTCGAGGTCCTGGGCCGGGAGGCGGGTCGCGCTGCGCGCCCGGCTCAGCCCACTCTGTCTGCTCTCCCTGCTCGTACCCGGGTTGGTGCCCATGCCGGTGTCGGACATGTGCGGTCTGGCAGGTGCAGCCAGTATCGGTCAGGTGCCATCTGTCGCCGCGGAATTCCCCTCGGCCAGATCCTGACCGCGCTAGGCTGGGGAGTTGCGGGGGATGGTCTGCGCATAGTTGTAGGTCTCGCGCCGGTGAAGGTCTTCGGTGGTACGCCGTGGTACTGCTGTACCCGCCACCATCCGGCGTTGTAGGCGGCGAGCGACAGCGCCCGTACGTCGCCGCCGTATCCGGAGTCGGAGGCCTGCTGGAGCAGGGAGCACATCATGCGGCCCTGCGCCATGACGGCGTCTGCGATGTCCCAGGGTTGAGGCCTTGCCGTTGGCGTCCCGGCCCCAGGTGGACCAGGTGCAAGAACTGGGCGGGACCCTGGGCGCCGACATGTTTTAGCACTCGCTCTCGGCGTTTCGGTGGCGTCGACGGCGATCGTGACGAGCGACAGCCGGCCGAGGACTAGCATGACGACGATCGCCAGAAGCGCGGCGGCGCCTCGTATGAGTACCTTCACGTCCGTCCCCCGGTATGGGCTCCTTTTGTGGGGTCATGAGTCCGTGCAGCGAAACCCGCCGCGCGGGATTACCGACAAAATCGGTTTAGGTGCCAGCAGTTGGCGTTGTCGTTGCTCCGCGGGCTGCGCATGAACAGGTCGTGCATGCGGGATCCGGGCGGAACTCGGCATGATGCCACCTTCGGGTCTGCGAGGGATGAGTATTGCAGCGGATATGGCGACGGGTTATCCGCCCTCTACGGTTCGCCTGCGTCCATTGCGTTCGCGCCCCAGCAGGGCTGTCCGTATGCATGGCGGGTGTTTCGGCTTGTCGAATTGGAGGGTGTTTCCGGTGCCATGGCTCTTACTGCCACGGGAGCGGGAAGAAAAACCGGTCCGCCGGAATGTTTCTGGCGTGCCGAAAGGGCTTCGTGCCGGTCGGTAGATATGCCCGGCCAGTGAGGCGGTGCGGTGACCGCCGCGTGTGGAGCTCGCTTCGCATGCCGGTGCGGACAGTGTGGAGTAGGTCTGTCATTGGCACGCGCTAATCTCTATCTTCTTGCGGGCCGGTGCCCGTAGTTGAAATCAAGACTTTAGGGAGAGTTGTGGCGTGATCACCCAGTCGGTGACCTCAGCCCTGGGTGGCGGCGCGATGGTGGGACCGCGTTACGCGCTGCTCCCTGTGCACGGGTACGGCATTGCAGTGCCGACGGTTGCGCGGATGCTCGACGGTGACGCCGGCAGGGGGCCGTGTGCTGGCTCCCGAGCGAGCCGATCCCGTACGGCGCTCAGCCGGTGCTGCTGGCGGACACCATGGTGTACGGGGCGACGTGCGTGGAGCAGATGCTGCTGCGCTGGGCCCGTAGCTCAGCCCTGGCTGGTGGTTGCCGCCGACGCTCCCACCCGGTCGGTGGCCGACGCGCGCTATCTCGTGCGCGCCCTCGAGGCACGCCTGGCGGGGATCGCGGGGGTGCCGTACCTGCCGACGTCGTGGGCCGTGAAGGGCCCGGACGAGGCGCTTCAGCACAGCGACGTTCAGACTGCGGCCGACAAGCTGCGGCGCACGATGGAAGGATGCTGACGATGAGCATGCCCACCCAGCTCTACACGCTCGCCGGACCCCCGGGGGCGCTCGAAGACCCCGCGCCGAAGGAGGAAGGCGGTGGACTCATTCCGCCCGCCACCCTTACCAAGATCCCTAATACGGACGGCCCTGTCGCGGTCGGATACGGCCTGTGGTTGCTAATTCTGGCCCGGGTCGGCGGTACAGCGTTCGGCGTGTACAAGCTGGCGGTCAGCGACAAGTCGCGTAACGGCGGCGGCAGTGAGCCGTTCAAATGGATGGGCGGCGGCATCGCAGCGATCTTGCTGTCGGGTTCGCTGATCGCCACCCTCAACGGCATCGCAGGTTAGGCGGCTGACGATGGCACGTACGAGGGGAACCTGGAACACTCCCACCATGTGGCTGGCCGGATCGTCGCTCGTTTCGGTACTCGCGCTAACCGGCTACGTGATTTTCGGCGGAGACGAATCAGGCCCGGGCGCGCCCGCCAAGGGTGGCCAGGTCGTGAGCGCGGCTCCGTTCGGCGGCACCAGCCCAGTGCCGACCTACGCGGCTCCGGAGGAATGGACCGAGCCCGAGCGGTGGGTGGCGCTCCCGCGCGGGCAGCGCACCGACCAGTACGGCAGCGAAGTCGGCTTCCCCCATTCCACCGAGGGGGCGGCGGCGATGATGAAGGCCGCCAGCACGACCACCATCGAGGCGGACCGGTCCACGGTCGACGAACAGCTGCGCATCTACCGCTCTTTCATCGGCAAGACCGACCACTCTGCCCAGAACGCCCAGCGGATCGAAGCCAACGCCGCAAGCGCCGACGAGACGCTGGCCCGGGAGATGAAGGTCAGCCCGGGGCAGCCGCTGCCGCCGGGCGCGTACGTGCGCAGCCACGTGGTCGGCTACCAGGTGGTGCAGCGGTCCGGGGACGAGGTCAGTGCGTATGTGCTGGCCCGCGTCACGCAGAAGACGGGGGAGACGGCGAAGGAGTCCGCCACGTACACCCGCAGCCTGCTGGGTGTGCAGTGGCAGGACGGTGACTGGAAGCTGACGTCGGCCGCGAGTATGCGGGCCAAGCAGATGTCGCAGGGCAAGCCCAAGCCGAAGATGGGTGCCCCTGGCGACATCGCTTTTAACGAGGCCGGCTGGACAGCCATCCGTGAGGCATCGTGATACGGCGCCTGGCTGCGCTGCTCGTCGCCATGGCGGAGCTGCTCTGACTGGTCGGCCGCTCCGCCCGCGGCAGGGGACAAGGGGCTGATCGGCGGCGGCGTAGAGATCGCCTGCAAACTCTCACCCGTCATCGACGTCATCACCGTCGGGGACGACGTCTCGCAGCTGTGCGAGAAGGTGGGCGACGAGGCCAGCAAGGCGGTCGACAAGGGCGGCCGGGTGAACGGTGACGTCACCCGCCAGTGGGCACCCAAGCTGATCGCGAGTGGCCTGGTCATCGTCACCTGTAAGCCGCTTCTCGCCGTCATCATCTGCACCGGCTGCAACGAGTTCGGCCAGGCGCAGACGGTTGCTTAGGGGCTGCGCGGCGTCGCAACCCTGGTCCGGGCGATCGTCGCGCCCGCGCCCCTCACCAAGATCTTCGCGCCGTTCGGCGTGGCAATCGGCGGAGGTCTGGCGTCCGGCGGGATCAGTACCGCGCTCAACGCCGCCGCCTCCTACCTCGACGCGAAGGAGGCCGAGGGCGGCGGGGGCGACGGTGCACCGCCGACAAGCCCTGTGGACCACGCGAAGCTGGTGGAGCAGAACATGGGCAGTCTGGGCGGCGGCACGGGTGCCGCTACCGGCGGCAGCTCCAGCAGCGGTGACAGCGACGCGGGCGGCGACGCTGTGGCGCAGGCCCCCCGGACCCAGGCCGGTGCCAGGGTGTCAGGGCAGGCGAGCGGCAAGGACGGTGCTGCAAGAGCTGCTGCGGAGGACGGCGCGGACAGCGCCGACGCCAGCTCCGGCGGCGAGAGTTCGACCGGCGGCAGTACGGCCGGGGCGACCACCGCAGCGGCGGCGGGAGCGTCGACAGCGGGTGCCGGGACCGGCACCGCGGCCATCGAGGTCCTGGACGGCGTCAACGACATCGACCAGGACACTACCGGCGGGGAGGGAGCGCGGTGAGTACCCACGATGTGCCGCGGTACTTGATGGTCGAGCCGTTCCGGACCCGCAAACCCGGGGTTCGGCGGACTGTCCAAAAGCGCGATCATCATCGCGTCGATGGCCTCGACGGTGGACGGCCTGATTGCCACCCAGGCGCCCGTCACCCTGCCAGTGACCATCGCGGTCATCGTGCTCGCCGCCGCACGGCGCCACAACATGTCCGCCCTGGCTACTACTGGGCCAAGTTCGCCTGGCGCCGCCGCGCCTCCCGGGCCGAGCGACCTCCTACCGCAGGCTGCTGCTGCCGCGCCCCTATGCGCTGGACCTGCCGGGCGTGGGCGCCTCCACCACCCTGATCAAGGCCCACGACCCGACCAGCGGCAAGACGGTCGGTTGGTCCACGACCGGGCGACGGGGAACATGACTATCACGACGCTCCTCGCTCCCCGGCGGCAGCCTCATGGCGCCCACCAGCGTGGTGCAGAGCACCGACGACCAGATCAAGGCCGCGTCGGTCACCATCCAGATCACCCCCGGCGCCGGGAGGCCCTCGGTGACGACGTGAAAGCCCGTCAGGATCCGCACGCACCGCAGCTGGCGAAGAAGGTGCTGGGCGAGCTGGTGCGCACCACCCCGCACGCCACCGCCAGCGTCGCGCCGTGGATGTCCGTCACGGTCGACCCAGCGCGTCGGCGAACCCGCCCACGGTCCTGGCCGAACAGGTCGCCGAGGCACTGAAAGTCGCCGACGCTCGACCTGTCCCAGTACGGCACCGACATGGCCGCGCTAAGTGGTCCCAGCGGCCGATGCCCAGCGTCCTTATCGCGGTCACGTCCGTACGCCACGCCACGTCACGTCACGTCCCGTCCAGTTCGGCGAGCCCGTCCTCCCAGCGGCGGCGCCGCTGCTGCTCGGACTGTTCCCACCACGGCTCGCCACGCTCGCCCAGGGCGACCCTCGCCCGGTGCACCCGTGCCCGCGCCGCACGTTCCGCGTCGGGGTCGCCCGCGGTCGTCGCGGCGCGTACCGCGCGGCGGGCCGCCATGAGGTGGTGACGCAGCCGAGCGGCCGCGTCCTCCGGCAGGGACGGGTCCGTCGCCTGCCACTTGCGCCCGTTGACGACGACGAAACGCCCGTCGGGGGTCCTCTCCGGCGGCGTGTCCCCGCGGGCGATCACCCCTCCTTGATCATGTCGGCGCACTTCTCGCCGATCATCATGGTGGTGATGCACGGGTTCACGGCCGGCAGGAACGGCATCACCGACGCGTCGGCCACCCGCAGGCCCCGGACGCCCTTGACGCGCAGCCGGGCGTCGAGCGGCGACTCACGGTCGTCGTCGGCTCCCATGCGGACGGTGCCCGCCGGGTGGTAGACGGTGTTGTGCGTCTCGCGGATGTACGCGAACAGCTCCTCGTCCGTCTCGGCGCCGGTGCCGGGGGCCAGCTCCGTACCGGCCCACTCGGCCATCGGGGTCTGGGACACGATCTCGCGGGCCAGGCGCAGCCCGTGGGTCATCACCCGGATGTCGTGGTCGTGCGTGAAGTACCGCGGGTCGACCTTCGGCTTGTCCCGGAAGTCGCGGGTACGCAGCCGGACGGTGCCGGTGGAGCGGGCCCGGGTGACGTTGGGGGTGAGGCAGAAGGCGTTGTCCGACGTGGGGTAGCCGCGCCGGTAGGTGTTCAGGTCGAAGGGCACCGAGCCGTAGTGGTACATCAGGTCGGGCCGGTCGAGTCCCGGTTCGGTGTCGACGAAGATGCCGATCTCCCACCACTGCGTCGAGGTGGTGACCATGGGCTGCTTCGCCTCCCACATGATCACGCCCTCCGGGTGGTCCTGGAGGTGGGACCCGACACCGGGGGAGTCGACCCTGACGTCGACGCCCACCTCCCGCAGGTGCTCCCCGGGGCCGATGCCCGACAGCATCAGCAGCTTCGGCGAGTCGATGGCTCCGCAGGCGACGATCACCTCGCGCCGGGCGGCGACCGTGCCGGTGTGCACGGTGTCGGGCAGCAGGAACTCCACGCCCGAACAGCGGCCGTCCTCGGCGAACAGCAGACGCCTGGCCTGGAGCCCGGTCCTCACCTCCAGGTTGGGCCGCCGGCCCATCACCGGGTGCAGGTACGAGACGGAGGCCGACGAACGGGTGCCGTCCTCGCGGGCGTTGATCTGGAACCAGTGGGCACCCCGTACGACGGTGGTGCCGGTGTTGAACGGCGTGGTCGGGATCCCGGCCGCCGCGCACGCCTCCAGCAGGGCCCGGCCGCACGGGTCGGCGGGCGGCACCGTACGCAGCCGCACCGGGCCGGAGCGGCCGTGGTGGTCGCCGGGGGCGTCGTTGTTCTCCAGCCGGTGGTAGAGCGGGAAGCAGTCGGCCGCGCTCCAGCCGGTGCAGCCCAGCGCGGCCCACTCGTCGAGGTCTTCGGCCGGCGCCCAGAAGGCGATGCAGGAGTTGTGGGAGGAGCAGCCGCCCAGGACCTTCGCCCGGGCGTGGCGCATGAAGCTGTTGCCGTTCTCCTGGGGCTCGACGAGGTAGTCCCAGTCGTAGCCCGACTCCAGCAGCGCCATCCAGCGGTCGAGCCGGAGGATGTTGTCGTCGCCGACGTCCGAGGGTCCCGCCTCGATCACGCAGACGCTGACGCCGGGGTCCTCGGTCAGCCGCGCCGCGACGACGGCCCCGGCCGTTCCGCCGCCGACGACGACGTAGTCGAACTCGGGCGGCGACGGCATCTCCGCGGTCATGTTCTCTCCCAGAGCGAAGGGCAGGGGCGGGTGGTGGTGGTGCGGGTGGCGGTCAGGGGGCGTCGGCCCGGTGCTCCTCCAGTACGCCCGTACGGTGCCGCTGCACGAACCAGTAGTAGGCGAAACCGCCGAGGGCGACGATGCCGATGAACAGGAACGCCCCCCAGCGCAGGTACCAGTGCTGCGGACCCGTCGCGTTGTAGACCTCGGGCCGCGGCCACGCCAGGTTGATCGACATGGCCACGCCCCACAGCACGGCCAGGATGTTGACGGGCAGTCCGAACCGGCCGAGCGAGAAGCGGCCCTCCTTCGGGTGCCAGGTGCCCCGCAGCCGCTGGAGCAGCATCGGCACCGTGACCATCAGGTAGGCCACGTAGATCATGATGATCGCGATGCTGGTGATCACCGAGAAGATCTGCGGCTGGTTGATGTTGATGACCAGGATGATCACACCGATGAGGCCGATCACGACGGCGGGGATCACCGGCGTCTTGAAGCGGGGGCTGACCTTGGCCAGGACGGAGCCGGCCGGCAGGTTGTTGTCCCGGGCCATCGCGAACATGAGCCGGATGCCGGCGGCGTGCACGGCGAGCACGCACACCGTGATGGCGACGACGACGCACCACAGGAAGATCTCGCCGATCGTGGAGCCGAGCGTCTCCAGCACCACGTACTGCAGGCCGCCGGTGGACAGTTCCTCGGCCGCCAGGTCGGGCACGGCCATCAGGGCGAACAGCAGGATCAGTCCGCCGATCAGGAAGGACGCGATCAGCGCCCGCAGGATCGCCCGGGGGGCGTTGCGGCTGGGGTCGTGGGACTCCTCGCCCAGGGAGGAGGCCGTGTCGAAGCCGTACATGACGTACGCCGAGGCGAGGGAGGCGGTGAGGAACGCGCCGAGGTAGCCGAGGTTCTGGCCGCTGCCGAGATCGTAGGTTTCGGTGAGCACGGTGCCCGGCCCGCGGGTGATGTGCACCGCGAGGAAGATGATCAGGCCGATCGCCGCGATCAGCTCGATGAACACGCCGGCCGAGTTGATCCGGGCCATCAGCTGCACGCCGAACGCGTTGACCAGCGTGGAGAAGACGATGAGCACGGTTCCGAGCAGCACGGCGTTCTTCGCCGCGTCGCCCGACCCGCTGCCGTCCCCGACGAACTGGAACCAGGGGTCGATCTGCGGCAGCGTGATCTGGTAGGCGAGCGCGACGGCCGACAGCGTCACCATGGTGGCCGTCGTCATCATCCAGCCGCCGAGCCAGCCCACGTGCGGGCCGCCCATCTTCTTCGCCCAGTTGTAGACCGAACCGGCGACCGGGTACCGGGCGGCCAGCTCGCAGAAGCACAGCGCCACCATCAGCTGACCGGCGAAGACCATGGGCCAGGACCACCAGTAGGCGGGTCCGCCGAAGGTCACACCGAAGTAGAACAACTGGAAGGTGCCGGTGAGGATCGAGATGTAGCTGATGCCGGCGGCGAAGGTGTGGAAGTTGCCGAGCGTACGCTTCAGTTCGGGGCGGTAGCCCAGCTCGGCGATCGAGTCGTCACCCTGCACCGCCTCGCTGCCGCCCAGAGGCTCCGTCGCTCCGGCTCCGCCGCCGGGTCCCGCTCCCGCGCCTCCCGCGCCCGGTCCCGCTCCCGTACCGCTCATGCGAACCACCTCTGCGGCACCGGCGACAGCCTGCGCCAGACGTGTTTGGCCTCCTGGTACTCCGCCAGCCCGGCGGGTCCCAGCTCGCGTCCGAAGCCGGACTGCTTCATGCCACCCCACTCTGCCTGTGGTACGTACGGATGGAAGTCGTTGATCCACATGGTTCCGGCGCGGACCCGCGAGGCGACCCGGTGGCCGCGGTCCGTGTCGCCGGTCCACACCGCACCCGCCAGCCCGTACACGGTGCTGTTGGCGAGCGCCACCGCCTCGTCCTCGTCGTGGAACCGCTCCACCGTCAGGACCGGACCGAACGACTCGTCACGGATCACGGACATCCCGGCGTTGCAGTCGTCCAGGACGGTCGGCAGGTAGTAGAAGCCCTGCTGGAGTTCCGGCTGCTCCGGCCGCCCGCCACCGCAGCGCACCACCGCGCCCTCGGCCACCCCGGCGGCCACGTACGCCTCGATCTTGTCGCGGTGGGCGGCGGAGATCAGCGGACCGGTGCGCGCGTCGTCGTCGAAGGGGCCGCCGAGCGGGATGCGCCGGGCCTGCTCGACGATCGCGTCGACGAACGCGTCGTGCAGGTCGTCCTGGACCAGCAGCCTCGCACCGGCCGAGCAGACCTGCCCGGAGTGCAGGAAGACCGCCATCAGGGCGTGGTCGACCGCCGCCTCGAAATCGGCGTCGGAGAAGACGATGTTGGGGTTCTTGCCGCCCAGCTCCAGGGCCACCTTCTTCACGGTCGGGGCGGCCGCCGCCATGATGCGCCGGCCGGTCACCAGGCCACCGGTGAAGGAGACGAGATCGACCCGCGGGTCCTCGGTCAGCGGCGCACCCGCGGTGGCGCCCGCACCGAGTACCAGATTGGCGGCGCCCGGAGGCAGACCGGCCTCGGTGAGCAGCCGCATCAGCATGATCGCCGTGTGCGGGGTCAGCTCGCTGGGCTTGAGCACGAAGGTGTTCCCGGCGCCGAGCGCGGGCGCCACCTTCCACGCGGTCTGCAACAGTGGGTAGTTCCACGGTGTGATCAGCGCACACACGCCGACCGGCTCGTGCACCACCCTGCTGTCGACGCCCGGGTCCCCGGTGTCCACGACGCGGTCGCCACCGCCCGCGGCGACCAGGTTGCCGAAGTAGCGGAAGCAGTTGGCGATGTCGGCCATGTCGTAGCGGCTCTCGACGATCCGCTTGCCCGTGTCGAGCGACTCGGCGCGGGCGAAGTCCTCCTGGTCGCGCTCCAGCAGGTCAGCCGTGCGCAGGAGCAGGGCGCCACGCTCGGCGGCCGGAGTACGGGGCCAGGGCCCGTGGTCGAACGCCTCGCGCGCCGCGGCGATCGCCGCGGCGGCGTCCTTGGGCCCCGCCTCGTCGACCGTCGCGACCAGCGACCCGTCGGCGGGGCAGCGGATCTCCCGTGTCCCGCCCTCGGACGCGGCGATCCATGCTCCGCCGATGAAGAGTTCCGGCATGGCGACCTCCAGGGTCGGACGGCGCCCCTTCGGACGTCCGGTGACTCAAGCACCGACAGTAGCGGCGGTGGCCGCATACCGCAGCGTGGCGTCCTGCGACCAGGCGCACGCGCGCACCGGACGCCGGCCCGGACCGCCGCAGCGCTGCCCGACACCTCGCGCGCGAGGTCGGTCACCCGGACGGACGGCCGCTGGACCGGACGGGTGCGCTCACGGCATGCGCCGCCGGCGTAGGTTTCGACAGGTGCGTGTCGCCCTCGGGCAAGAAAACGAGCCGCATCGCAGCGAGCGGGAGCAGGCGCGTACGGCCGCTTGGGGACCGTCGGGGACGCCCCCCCCGCATAACGTTGTGATTCCGGCTGCGCACGGTGACGGCCGACGGGCACCACCGCTCCAAGGGCCTGTGCATCATAGGCGCATGGAAAGCGACGGGGGACGGCGTGGCCGGAGTGAAGAGCCGACGAGTTACGGGTTGCGGCCTCCGCTTCCGGCGGCACGAGAGCCGCAGCACGGGGCGCCGGCCGGTGCCGGCGCGGGCGGCGAGGAGGGCGCCCGCGCACCGGCGGCCGGCGCGGGCGGCGAGGAAGGCAACCGCGCACCGGAGGCCGGCGCGGGACGTCTCGTCGGTGGCCGCTACCGGCTGCTGGAACGGCTGGGCGCCGGTGGGATGGGCACCGTGTGGCGGGCCCGGGACGAGGTGGTCGACCGCGACGTGGCGCTGAAGGAGCCCAGGGTTCCCGACCACTTCACCGCCGCGGAACGCCACACCGCGTACCAGCGCATGCAGCGGGAGGCCCGCGCGGCCGCGCGCATCGACCACCCCTCGGTGGTCGCCATCCACGACGTGGTCACCGAGGGCGACAGCCCGTGGATCGTGATGGAACTGCTGCGCGGGAAGTCGCTGGCCGAACTCCTCGACGAGGGCACCTTGTCCCCGCAGGAGGCCGCCAGGATCGGTCTGGCCGTCCTCGGCGCCCTCACCGCGGCGCACGAGGCGGGGGTGCTGCACCGCGACGTGAAGCCGGGCAACGTGATGGTGTGCCGGCACGACCGCGTCGTCCTCACCGACTTCGGCATCGCCCACATGGAGGGCGAACAGAAGCTCACCGAGACCGGGGCCTTCGTGGGCTCGCCCGAGTACATCGCCCCCGAGCGGGTCCTCGGGCGCCGCCCCGGCCCGGAGTCCGACCTGTGGTCCCTCGGCGTCACGCTCTATCAGGCGGTGGAGGGCGTGTCGCCGTTCCGCCGGCAGACCACGCCCTCCACCCTCCAGGCCGTCCTGCTCGCCGAGTTGCCGCCGCCCCAGCACTCGGCGGAACTGACCGCCGTCCTCACCGGCCTGCTGCGCAAGGAGCCCGAGAACCGGATCAGCGCCCCGGCGGCGCTGCCCGTCCTGCGGGCCGCCGCGCACCCCCCGACCCGGACCCCCGGCCCCGACGCCGCGCCGGGCGGGCACCCCGACGGAACGGCCGCGCGACCACCGCGTGACCCCTTGAAGCGCCGCCTGCTCCGGCCACTGCCCCTGGCCGGGGGCGTCGTCCTGCTGGCGGCCCTGCTGGTCGCGCTGGTGCTGCCGTTCCGTGGCGGTGACGACCTGCCGGAGGGCTGGAAGCGCTACGAGGAGTACCGCATGCGGGTCACCCTCGCGGCCCCGGCCGACTGGAGCATCACCACCGCCGACGACGTGGACAGCTCGGACGGCGCCTACCTGGCCACCCGCTACACCTCGCCCAAGGGCGACGCCTCCCTCCTCGTCGACAAGAAGGAGCGGACCACCGAGACCGCCCTCGCGACGGCGCAGCGCTGGAAGCAGGAGTACGAGACGGACTCCCCGCCGGAGGGCGGCTCCGCCGCCGTCGCCACCGTGGCACCCACCACCGAACAGGGGCGTGACGCCGCGGTCCTCACCGTGACGTACAGCAAGGACGAGGACGGCGCGCCCCGACGGCTGTCCAAGACGCTCGTCGTGGTCAACTCCCGGCAGGAGCGGCTCACCCTGAACGTCGACGTACCCGCAGGGAAGTCGGCCCGGGCGACCGCGGACGGCCTGCTGGACCGGGCACGCGCCGAGTACCGGATCGGAGACCTGTGACCGTGTCCAGCACACCGAAGGAGCCCCCGGCGATGCGACTGGGCGATCCGGCAGCCGCCGGCCGGCTCGAACTGCGCCCTCTGCGCTACCAGTTCCCCACGGCGACGGGCGACCCCCACGACGACAACTGGCTCGTCGTCCGGGCCTCCGTGACGACTCCCGACGGCGCCCGGTCCCTCACCGATCCCTGCCTGCTGACCGACGAGGCCCAGCAACTGGCCGCCTGGCTGCGCGCCGTCGCGGCCGGTCGTGTCCCGGCGGCCGGTCGCGCGGCAGCGCCTCGGCAACCCGGTGGCGAGGACGGGCTCTCCGCGGACCTGACCTTCATCGAACCGGTCCTGGCCTTCCGTCTCGCCGGCCGGAGCGAGGACACGGCCGTGCTCCACGTGCACCTCTCCGCGGCCGGCGAGCCCCCGTGGCAGGAGTGCGACGAGGGCGCGGACCCGCGGCAGCCGGCCGTGGAGGTGCGGCTGGACACGGCCGCGCTCCTGCACGCGGCAGACCAGTGGGAGCGTGCGCTGGCGCCGTTCCCGAGGCGCTGACGGGTTCGACGGGACACGTCCCGGCCACGTTCCGGACCCTTTCGCGGCGGCCGGTGTCACCATGGCGGTCCGGACGGCACACCTCCGCCGGAGCGACCGACCGGAGCGACGGTGGGGGCGCTCGTCCGGAGTGGAGGACCGGACCGCCCGGACCGCCACCCACGGCCCCGAAGGAGCCACGATGACCGCCTCGCCAGCGCCGCGGACCGGCACGCACACTCTGCTCGACGAGGCGCGGCGGCTCCTGCCCGGCGTCGTCGACGTGCGCCGGAGTCTGCACCGCACACCGGAACTGGGCCTGCACCTCCCGCAGACGCGACGGACCGTCCTCGACGCCCTGGCCGGGCTGCCCCTGCACATCGCCGTGGGGGACCGGCTCAGCTCGGTGGTCGCCACCCTGGACGGCGCCCGGCCCGGCCCGACCGTGCTGCTGCGCGCCGACATGGACGCCCTGCCCCTCCAGGAGGACACCGGGCTCGCCGACGCCTCCCAGGTGCCGGGAGCCATGCACGCCTGCGGGCACGACCTGCACACCGCGATGCTCGTCGGCGCCGCCCGTCTGCTGTCCGCCCGCCGGGAGCGGCTCGCCGGCCGGGTCGTCCTCATGTTCCAGCCCGCCGAGGAGAGCGGCGGCGGCGCCGCGCGGATGATCGAGGACGGCGTCCTGGACACCGTGGACGGACGCGGCGTGGACGCGGCGTTCGCGCTGCACGTGATGACCCGTTTCGAGACCGGCACCGTGCACGTGCGACCCGGCCCGACGTTCGCCGCCTCCGACATGATCCACATCACCGTGCGCGGCCGTGGCGGTCACGCCTCCGCGCCACACCTCGCCCTCGACCCGATCCCCGTCGCCTGCGAGATCGTCCAGGCCCTCCAGGCAGCCGTGACCCGCACGGTCGACGTCTTCGACCCGGCGGTGGTCACCATCACCCGTATCCAGGCGGGTACGACCACCAACATCATCCCGGAGTCCGCGGAACTGTACGGCACCTGCCGGACGTTGACGCCCGCGTCCCGGCAGCGGATGCGTACCGTCGTGGAACGGGTGGCCCGCAACGTGGCCGCCGCCCACGGCGCGGAGGCCGACGTCGACCTGGGCGCCGGCTACCCGCCCGTGGTCAACGACCCGGACTTCACCGCCACCGTCGTCGAGGCGGCGACCGGCCTCCTGGGCCCCGGCCCGGTACGGCACCTGACCGACCCGGTCATGGGCGCCGAGGACTTCTCGTACGTCCTCGAACGCGTCCCCGGAGCGATGGCCCTGCTCGGCGCCCGCCCCGCAGGCGTCCCCGCCGAGGGCGCCCCGGACTGCCACTCCAACCGTGTCGTCTTCGACGAGGACGCCATGGTGACCGGTATCGCCCTGCACGCCGCGGTGGCCCTGCACCACCTGGCGGGCTGACGTCACCGCCGGAACGGGAAAGTGTTTGACAGGCCCGGGCGGGGGTGCGGCAAGGTACTCCGCATGACTCAGAAGATCACCCCGGCGTGGGAAGACCGGCTGGCGGCCGCGTGGGCGACGTTCGACGATTACGCCGATGGCCGTGAGGCGGAGTTCCGGGCGCTGATCGACGATCTGGTGGCCCAACTGCCCGACGACAGCCCGGTTGTACCCTTCGAACGGGCATGTGCCTTCGATTCGACGGGACACTCCGACAAGGCGGTGCCGCTCTACCAGGAGGCACTGGCACGCGGCCTCGACGGGTACCGCGGACGGCGTACGAAGATCCAGCTGGCCAGCTCCCTGCGCAACGTCGGCCGCGCCGAGGAGGGCGTCGCACTGCTGACCCCCGAGCTGGACGCGCCCTCCGACGAACTGGACGACGCCGTACGCGCCACCCTCGCGCTGTGCCTCGCCGACCTCGGCCGGGAACGCGAGGGCCTCTCCCTGGTCATCGGCGCCCTGGCCGGCCACCTGCCGCGCTACCAGCGATCGATGAGCAACTACGCCCGGCTGCTGATCGAGCCCGGCGACGGCTGACGGCGCGCGACCGCTGACTGCTCGGCCGCAGACAGCGCGGCCGGTGGCAGCGCGGCCGGTGGCAGCCGGGGGGCTCCGTCGCGCCCCGTGGGCCGGGATGCCGGACACTCGGTGTAAGAGCGCATTGTGGCGTGCACCGGGTGAGGGTTGCTGGCGTGCTTGATGTCCCGTTCTGGCTGTGGGGGGCGTTCGCCGCGACGGTGGTCGTGTCGCTGGTGGTGGACCTGCTGGCCCACCGCACGGCGCACGTCATCGGCTTCCGGGAGGCCGCCGCCTGGAGCGGGCTGTGGGTGGGGCTCGCCGTCATCTTCGGCGGTGTCGTCTTCGTCGTCCTGGGCCCGACGGCCGGTACGGAGTACACGACGGCCTGGCTGCTGGAGAAGAGCCTGTCCGTCGACAATCTCTTCGTCTTCGCGGTGATCTTCGCCTACTTCCGGGTGCCCCGCGCCTACCAGCACCGGGTGCTGTTCTTCGGCGTCATCGGCGCCCTCGTCTTCCGGGGCGTCTTCCTCTCCCTGGGCGTGGCCGTGGTCAGCCGCTTCACCGCGGTCCTGTTCGGGTTCGCGGCGGTGCTGTTCTACAGCACCTACAAACTCCTGAAGGACGAGGAGGAGAGCTTCGACCCGGGCAAGAGCTTCGCCGTACGGATGCTCCGCAAGGTCATCCCCGTCCGCGACGACTACGCGGGGGCGAGGTTCTTCGTCGTCGAGGCCGGCAAGCGGGTGGCAACGCCGCTGCTCGCCGTCGTCGCCGCGATCGAGGCCGCCGACCTGATCTTCGCGGTCGACAGCGTCCCCGCCGTCCTCGCCGTGAGCGACGACGCCTTCATCGTCTACACCAGCAACGCCTTCGCCATCCTCGGCCTGCGTGCCCTGTACTTCATGCTCGCGGGCCTCCTGGACCGCTTCCACTACCTCAGCAAGGGCCTGGCGATCATCCTGTCCTTCATCGGGGTGAAGCTCATCCTCCAGGCGTCCCACAAGCTGGTCAGCCCCGCCGTCCCCGAGATCCCCTCGCCGGTGAGTCTGGCCGTCATCGTCGTCGTCCTCGCGGGATCGGTGGTGCTCAGCCTCCGGAGGCCCGCCCCCGCGGAGCAGCGGTCGGACACCGGCGACGGTCCCGATCCGCCCGGCTACGATCCGCCCGGTCCCGCTCCCTAGTCGCCCCCTTCCCAGACGGCGATAACGGGCATATCGTAAAGAAATGGTCAAGACGAAGCGTGAGGTCGACACCTACACGTGTCCGGCCTGCAAGCAGGAAGTCCCCGCCGTGGCCACCCGCCACAAGACGCTCGGCGTGTTCGTCCCCACCTGGGGGCCGGGCGCGTGCGAGAACGCCCAGTGCCCCGACTACCGGCTGGACCCCCGGCGCAAGCCGCACACGCGCCGGTAGGCGCCCCCGGCGCGACCCGCTCCACCGCCGCCCCGACGCGCGGCCGTCCGCCGCCGGCCCGGCGTCCGTCGACCGTGCCGCCCCGCCCGTCGGCCACACCACGCCCCGGCTTCGCGTACGGGCGTGATGTGCCGCGCGGGCGGGGGAGAGGGACGATGGAAGGGACTTGCCTGGCCGGCGGCCGGAAGGGAGGGCCCGCCCATGGGTGCGACCGGGGCCTCGCCGGACGATCCCGCCCGGACGGGCGCCGTACCGGCGCCGGGCGGGCTGCTCGACGCGCTGAACGTGGCCGCCGTCCTGCTGGACGACGAGGGCAGGATCGACCTCTGGAGCCCCCAGGCGGAGAAGCTCTTCGGCTACAGCGCCGAGGAGGCACTCGGCCGGTTCGCCGGGCACCTGCTCATCGACGAGGTGCACCTGGACGAGGTCCTGGCGCTGTTCGCCAAGGTCATGGACGAGGGCGAAAGCTGGGCCGGCGTCTTCCCCGTCCGCCACAAGAACGGCTCCACGCGGCTGGTGGAGTTCCGGAACATGCGGCTCCAGGACGACCAGAGCGACTACTACGCCCTCGGCCTGGCCGCGGACCAGGCGATACTGCGGAACGTCGAGCGGAACCTGGCCCTGTCCGCCCAGCTGGTGTCCCAGTCGCCGATCGGGCTGGGCGTCCTGGACACGGACCTGCGCTACATCTCCGTCAACCCGGCGGAGGAACGCATGAACGGCGTGCCCGCCGCCGAGCACGTCGGGCGGCACGTCCACGAGGTGCTGCCGTACCTGGACCCCCGCTTCGCGGCCGCGACGAGCGAAGTCCTGGCCACCGGCGTGCCGATCGTGGACCAGTACGTCGTCGGCCGCACCCCGGCCGACCCGGACCACGACCACGCCTGGTCCATCTCCTACTACCGGCTGGAATCCCCCAACGGGAAGGTGCTCGGGGTCGCCACCTCCAGCGTGGACGTCACCGACCGGCACCGCGCCATCGAGGAGCAGCGCCGTACCGCCCTCACCCTCCAGCGCAGCCTGCTGCCCCACCCGCCCGCCCGCCGGCCGGGCCTGGAGGTCGCCTACCGCTACCGCCCCGCACAGGCCACGATGGAGATCGGCGGCGACTGGTTCGACGTCATCCCCCTCCGCGCCGGCAAGACCGCCCTCGTCGTGGGCGACGTGATGGGCAGCGGCGTGGTGGCCGCCGCCGCCATGGGGCAACTGCGCACCGCCACCCGGACCCTGGCCGACCTCGACCTGCCCCCCGGACGCCTCCTGCACCACCTCGATCACATCACCGACGATCTCGACACCATCGCGACCTGCGTCTACGCGGTGTACGACCCCGACGCGTCGCAGTGCCACGTCTCCCTCGCGGGCCACCTGCCCCCCGTACTCCTCCACGCGGACGGCACGCGCGAACTGCTCGACCTGCCGACCGGCGCCCCGCTGGGCGGTATCGGCGTCGCCTTCCACACCACCCGCGTCGACGTCGGGGCGGGCGACCAGCTCGTCCTCTACACCGACGGCCTGGTCGAGACCCGGGACCAGCCGATCGACACCCGGCTGGACACCCTCCTGGACGTCCTGGACGATCCGGGCAGGTCACTGGAGGACACCTGCGACCTGCTCCTGCGGAACCTGCGCCACGCCGGGGACCACGACGACGTGGCGCTGCTCGTCGCACGCACGGGCCCCCGCCCCACCGGCACACCGGACCCGCACACCTGAGGCGACCGCCGATGGACGCGCAGAGTGATGACAGGAAAGCGCTACGTGGCTCTTTACGGTCTCGGCACAGGATGAACGCGCGGTGTCCACTCGCCACGCGCGGGGGACTGGCAGGCTCCTTGGCCTGAACCACCCCGCACCATCCGCCTGTCGGGCACCCTGCCGGCGTCACGCCGGCCGCCGCAACCACGGCGAAGACCCGGTGTGCCCGCCGACCCGCAGAGGACACCCCCCACATCATGTCCGCTCACCGTCAGCGCCGCCCCTGGCGCCGTCCCGTCCTGGCCGTCGTCGCGGCGGGCGCGGTCGCCGTGCCCGCCGCCGCCTTCGCGACGGGTCCCGCGCCCGCCCCACCGGACGCACCCCCGGTCACCGCCGCGGCCGCGCTGGACGACGCCTACTACGAAGGCGCCGCCGGGAAGACCGGCGACGAACTCAAGACCGCCCTGCACGACATCGTCAGCCGCCAGACCACCCTCTCGTACGACGAGGTCTGGGAGGCGCTGAAGACCACCGACGAGGACCCGCGGAACCCCGCCAACGTCATCCTGCTCTACAGCGGCCGGTCGCAGGCGAAGGACGCCAACGGCGGTGGCACGGACGACTGGAACAGGGAGCACGTGTGGGCCAAGAGCCACGGTGACTTCGGTACGTCACCCGGACCCGGCTCCGACATCCACCACCTGCGTCCCGAGGACGCCTCGGTCAACGCCGTCCGGGGCAACCTGGACTTCGACAACGGCGGCGACGCGGTCGACGAGGCCCCCGGAAGCCTCGTCGACGGCGACTCGTTCGAGCCGAGGGCCGAGGTCAAGGGTGACGTCGCCCGCATGATCCTCTACATGGCGGTCCGGTACGACGGGACCGACGGCTTCCCCGACCTGGAACCCAACGACCGCGTGGGCAACGGCAGCGCACCCGCGATGGGCCGCCTGTCCGTCCTCAAGCAGTGGCACGAGACCGACCCGCCGGACGCCTTCGAGAAGTCCCGCAACGACAAGATATTCGCGATACAGAAGAACCGGAATCCGTTCGTGGACCACCCCGAGTGGGTGGCGGCCATCTGGAAGTGACGTCCCGTCACCAGTGGTGGCCGCACCCGCTCCCGGGTGCGGCCACCGGTCCTCGCCGCTGGGTGTACCGCCGGGTTCAGCGGACGACGTCGAAGACGTTCTTCTGCAGGCCGTTGGCGTACGCCTCGTGCTCGACGAGCTTCAGCTTCTGCGTGTCCTTGTCCGTGGCGCTGAAGAGCCGCTTGCCCGCGCCGAGGAGGAGCGGGAAGACCAGCAGGTGGTAGCGGTCGATCAGCCCGGCGTCCGAAAGGGCCTGGTTGAGGGAGGCGCTGCCGTGGACGATGATCGGACCGCCCTCGGTCCGCTTGAGCGCGGCGACGTCGTCGAGCGAGCGCAGGATCGTGGTGTCGCCCCAGTCCGTGACCAGGTCGTCCTCGGTGAGCGTGGTGGACACGACGTACTTTGGCATCACCTTGTAGCCGGCGAAGTCCGCCATGCTCGGCCACACCGCGCTGAACGCCTGGTAGCTGACGCGGCCCAGCAGCATCGCGGTGGCCTCGTCCTGTTCCCGGCTCTTGATCTCGAACGCCTCGGGGAGGAAGTCGACCTCCTTGAAGGTCCACCCGGAGTTCCGGTAACCCGGCTCGCCGCCGGGGGCCTCCATGACGCCGTCGAGCGAGACGAAAGCGGTGCTGATCAGGGTACGCATGGGGATCCTGTGCCTCTCGTAGCTGCTTGAGCGCGGTGCGGTGCGGTGGGTGTGGTGCGGTGGGTGCGCGCCTCCGCCCCGGCGGCGGCCGCGTCACACCCACGCATGATCTCTGACCACCCTTCACACCGAAACTCATCGGTCCCGGCCCGGTCCCGCCCACCACGGCCCGGCGGCCCACGGCCCCGCCGGTTCACTGCCCGTCATTCGCCCCGGCGCCGGCGGGCCGATCGCGAGCCGTCACCGTCGTCCGGAGCGGCGACGCCGGGCCGTTCCGACCAGTACGTACCGGAGAACCCGCGCCGCAGCAGCATGACGACCACTCCCGTGATCAGGATGCCCAGGCCGATGACGAGCGGCGGGCCGAGACCGAACCACGAGACACCGCTGTAACTCTGCTCGGGGTCCGCCATGTCGATGACCGCTTCGGCGAGCAGCCAGGTCAGCAGTACGGCGCCGATGACCGGTCCGGCGCCGATGAACAGGAAGTGGTGCACGCTCTTGGTCAGGTGGTGCCGGTAGTAGACGGCGCAGGCCAGGCCGGTGAGCGCGTAGTAGAACGCGATCAGCAGGGACAGGGCCGTGAGCGAGTCGAAGAGCGCGTTGGCACTGATCTGGTTCACCACCAGGTACCAGGCGATGGCCACGGCCGCCACCCACCAGGTGCTGACGTCCGGGGTGCGGAAGCGGCGGTGGATGTGGGCGAAGTGGGTGGGCAGCGCCTGCCGGCGGGCCATCGACAGCACCGTGCGGGACGCGGGGATGATCGTGGTCTGCGTCGACGCCACCGCGGAGGTGGAGACCGCCAGGAGCACGACCCAGTCCCAGCCGCCCATCACGTTCCCGGCGAGCAGGGCGAAGACGTACTCCTCCTCGCCGGCGTTCTCGGTGAGGAAGGTGGTGCCCGCGTAGGCCACCACGGCGAAGGCGACCGACACGTAGGTCACCAGCAGCACGATCGTCGACCAGACACCCGCCCGGCCGGCCGCGCTGGACGGGCCCCGGACCTCCTCGGTGAGGTTGACCGCCGACTCCCAGCCCCAGTAGGCGAACACGCCCAGCAGGAGGCCACCGGTCAGGGCCGCGCCACCGGCGCCGAACGGGTCGATCCAGCTCACCGCGGGCGTGATCGAGTCGAGCTCCGCGGTCCCGGCGTACACGCGGTAGAGGGCCACGACGGCGAACACCAGGAGACAGGCGACCTGGGCGAGGATCAGCACGTTCTGCAGCCTGGCCGACGCCTCGGTGCCGATCACGCACACCGCCGTCATGACCAGGATGAGCAGGACGGTCAGTCCCTGGCGCGCCAGGTCGTTCTCGGCCCAGCTGTCGAGGCCGACGGTGAGCAGGCCGAACGTCACCGCCACGTCCGCCAGCGACCCGATGACCAGCACACCCGTCATCGCGACGGCCCAGCCGCCGAGCCAGCCGGTCCACGGACCCATCGCCCGGGTGACCCACGAGAACGTGGTGCCGCAGTCCCTGTCGACCCGGTTGAGGTAGAAGAACGCCGACGCGATCAGCAGCATCGGCACGAAGGAGGCGATCATGATGCCCGGGGCGTAGACGCCCACGAGGGCGACGATCGGGCCGATGACCGCTGCCAGCGAATAGGCGGGGGAGGTGGAGTTCAGGCCGATGACGAGCGCGTCGGTGAAGCCGATCGCGTCGTCCTTCAGGCCGGGGGGCGGGTCGGCGCCCGCGATCTCGTCCTTCATCTTCGCTCACTTCCTCGGGGGTGGGAGTGGGAGTCGGCGTCGCCTGGTGGTGACACGATCCTCGAGCCGGGAGGTGGGCCGCGCGAGCACCCGTCCTCCGGCGTGCCGCCCCGCCGCGGCGCGGGCGGGGCGGGCGACGGCGGCGGTGCGGCTACCCGCGCATGCCCCACGGGGAGCCGTAGGCGGTCAGCAGGTCCAGGAAGGGGCGCGGCGCGAAGGCCTCGGGACCCAGCACCCCGGAGCCGCTCCACACACCGCTCGCCACCAGTTCCAGGGCGACGACCGGGTTGATGGCGGTCTGCCACACCACGGCCTGGGAGCCGTACTCGCTCATCGACCACTGGTTGTCGACCACGTGGTAGAGGTAGACCTCCCGCGGCTCGCCGTCCTTGACGCCCTTCACCCAGGTGCCGGCGCAGGTCTTGCCGTGCATGCGGTCGCCGAGCGTGGCCGGGTCGGGAAGGCACGCGGCGACCACGTCCCGCGGCGAGACCTCCGCGCCGCCGGGCAGGCGCACCGTGTCGGTCCGGTCGAGGCCCAGCTTGTGCAGGGTCTTGAGCGTCTCGATGAACTCGTTGCCCAGCCCGTACTTGAAGGTGACCCGTCCGGCCTCCACCCAGCGCGGGATGAGCAGCACCTCCTCGTGCTCGACGTTGACGCACTCCACCGGGCCGATGCCCTCGGGGAAGTCGAAGACCTCCGGCTCGCTGAAGGGTTCGGTGGTGAACCAGCCCCGGTCCTTCTCCCAGACCACCGGCGGGTTGAGACACTCCTCGATGGTGGTCCAGATGGAGAACGACGGTGCGAAGTCGTAGCCGTCGACCGTGAGGTTGGCGCCGTCCCGCACTCCGATCTCCTCGATCTCGTCGAAGAGTTCCTCCGCCGCGTAGCGGGCGAACACGTCCGAGAGGCCCGGCTCGACACCCACGCCCACCAGCGCCAGGCGGCCGCTCTCCTCCCACTCGGCCGCGCGCGCGAACTGGGCGTCGCCCAACTTGGTCCCGCACTCCTCGTAGGGGCGCGCCGGATGGGGGGCGGACAGGGACATCGCCATGTCGAGGTAGTGCGCGCCGGCCTCCAGCGCGGCCTCGAACAGCGGCATCACGAACCGCGGGTCGGTGGCGTTCAGCAGCACGTCACAACGCTGTTCGGCGAGGTACGCGGCGACGGCCGCACGGTCCGAGGCGTCGATGCGGGCCGGGCTGAACCGCCCTTCCCCGTTGTCGAGAGCGGCGACCGCCGCTTCCGCACGGGCCGGGTCGTAGTCGGCGACGATCATGTGGTCGAAGAACGAGCGGCGGGCCGCGATACGGGTGATCGCGGTGCCCACGCCACCGGCGCCCACAAGCAGAATGCGCATGGCGATGGAGCCTTTCACAGGAAGGGGCCGAAGCCCGGGAGCGCCATGAAACGAGCCCGCCGAAGACAACGTCAAGCGTGTTGGCATAAGCTCGGGGGCGGCTGCGACGACGCTGCGTGGAGGGAGCCCGATGGCGAAGCGAGTGGTGCCGGAGGCGGACCGGCGGCGCCGGAAACCGACCAAGCAGGGTGTGGTCCTGTCCGACCGGCTGATCGTCGAGACGGCCCTGCGGCTGCTGCACGAGCACGGCCGGGAAGGGCTGACGGTACGTCGCCTCGGCGCCGCGCTCGGCGCCGACCCCAGCACCCTGTACCGCTACTTCCGCGGCACCGACGACCTCACGCTGGCCATCGCCGACGAACTCGTCGGGCGCGCGATGCGCGGCTGGCGGACCACCGGGGACTGGCGTGCGGACCTGCGGGAGCTCGGCCTGCGCATCTACACCGCCTACCTCGCCCACCCCGAGGCCGCGGTCCTCACCGCCAGTCGCGTCAGCGGCCGTGCCAACGAGATCGCCGCGGACGAGGCGGTCCTGCGCGTGCTGCGCTCCACGGGCCTGCCCGACCCCGAAGTGGTCCGCGTCTACCACGCCTTCATCGACCAGACGCTCGCCTTCGCCGCGCTCGACGCCGCGAGCCTGGCCCTGCCCGAGAAGGCCCGCGCCGCCGACGAGGCGGTCTGGCGCGCGACCTACGCCCGGCTGTCCCCCGACACCCACCCGAACATCGCGGCCACGGCGCCCCTGCTGGTGGCCCGTATGAACCACAGTGCCTATCCCACCGCCCTGGACATGCTCCTGGACAGCGCCGAGGCGGCACTGAGGGGCGCCTGAAACGCCTGAACCGCGCGGGTTAGGATCCGGACCATGCCGCTGACCACGCAGGACGTGAACCGGTTCGAGGCCGCGAGGCCCCGCCTGGAGGCCATCGCCTACCGGCTCCTGGGTTCCGCGATGGAGGCCGAGGACGTCGTGCAGGAGACTTTCCTGCGCTGGCAGGCCGCCGACGTCGCACGCGTCGAGGTCCCCGAGGCGTGGCTGACGAAGGTGCTCACCAACCTGTGCCTCAACCAGCTCACCTCCGCCCGCGCCCGCCGCGAGACCTACGTGGGGCGATGGCTGCCCGAGCCGTTGCTGGAGGGGGACCCGATGCTCGGACCGGCCGAGGCCGCCGAGCAGCGGGAGTCGGTCTCGTACGCCGTCCTCACCCTGATGGAGCGGCTGTCCCCGCACGAGCGGGCGGTGTACGTGCTGCGGGAGGCGTTCGACCACCCGCACCGGGACATCGCCGCGATCCTCGACATCAGCGAGGCCGCCTGCCAGCAGCTCCTCCACCGCGCGAGGAAGCACATCGCGGACGGCAGGGCCCGGACCGAGATCGACGCGGCCGCCGCGCGCCGGGTCGTCGAGGAGTTCCTGGCCGCCGCCAGGAGCGGGCGGACCGAGCCGCTGGTGCGGCTGCTGACGGCCGACGCCGTCTCGATCGGGGACGGCGGAGGCAAGGTCCCGGCCCGCGCCAAGGCGTTCGAGGGTGCCGTCGCGGTCGCGCGGTTCATGCGGGGCCTGTTCCGGCCCGCGCCGGCCAAGCGGGCCCTCGTCGGCGGGACGGCCGAGATCCACGCGACGACCGCCAACGGCGGCCCGGCCGTCGTCGCGGTCGTCGACGGCCGGGTCGTCGGCGTCATGTGCCTGGAGGTCACCGCCGACGGCATCGCGGCGTTCCGCAACCAGGTCAACCCCGACAAGCTCCGGCGCGCGACCGGGGTGTGGGCGGGCGCCGACCACGGGGAGCCGGCGTTCGTCGCCTTCTGATTCGCACATGAATGTGACGGGGGTCACATTCTGTTCCTGTCAGGAAACGCCGGGCTGCCCGGTTCAAGGGGCGTCACCGCAGAAGGCAACAGGCGGACCCCGCAGACAGGAGCAAGACCATGCAGCACCGCATCATCGTCCTCGGCGCCGGTTACACCGGAGCGAGCGCGGCCGGCCGCCTCGCCAGGCGGCTGCACCGCGACGACGTCACCATCACCCTCGTCAACGCCGACCCCGACTTCGTCGAGCGCGTCCGGCTGCACGAGCTCGCGGTGGGGCGGCAGTTGCGGCCCCGGCCCTTCAGCGAGATGTTCCGGGGCACCGGCGTCCAGCTGCGGCTCGCCGACGTCACCCGTGTCGACGCCGACCGCAAGACCGTCACCGTCACGGGCCCGGGCACGCGCGGCGCCATGGAGGAGCTGGAGTACGACACCCTCGTGTACGCCCTCGGCAGCGGCTGGAACGACCAGGGCGTCCCCGGCGCCACCGAGCACGCCCACGAGATCGCCGGCCGCGCCGGAGCGCTCCGGCTGCGCGAGCGGCTGGCCGCCCTCGACGCCGGACAGCCGGTGGTCGTCGTCGGCGGTGGCCTCACCGGCGTGGAGGCCGCGAGCGAGATCGCCGAGGCCCGCCCGGACCTCGCCGTCTCCCTCGCCGCCCGGGGCGGCCTCGGCGACTGGCTCTCCGGCAAGGGTCGCGAGCACCTGCGGAAGGTCTTCGCCGGGCTCGGCGTCACCGTCCACGAACACGCGACCGTCACCGGCGTGGAGCCCGGCCGGGTCACCCTCGCCGACGGCCGGGCGGTCCCGGCCGCGGTGACCGTCTGGACCACCGGCTTCGCGGTGCACCCGATCGCCGCGGCGACCACCCTGGAGGTCACGGGCACGGGCCAGATCGTGGTCGACCGGACCATGCGCTCGGTCTCGCACCCGGACGTGTACGCCGTCGGCGACGCGGCCATGGCGATGGGCCCCGGAGACAAGCCGCTGCGGATGTCCTGCGCCTCCGGCACGCCCGCCGCGTGGCAGGCCGCCGACGCCATCGCGGCCCGCCTGACCGGCGGGAAGCTCCCCGACCTGCCGATCCGCTACTTCAACCAGTGCGTGTCGCTGGGCCGCAGGGAAGGCCTCATCCAGTACGTCACCGCCGACGACCGGGCCGTCGACGCCGCGCTGACCGGCCGGCTCGCCGCCGTCTACAAGGAGCTGGTCTGCAAGGGCGCGGCCTGGGGCGTCGCCCACCCGACCCTCGGCCTGCCGGTCCGCCGCCGCGTCGTGCGGGCCGTACGGGAGGAGGCGGCGGCCCGGACCGCACCGGCCGTCAGGACGTCGACACCGGCCTGAGCGCCCCGCGCGCGCCGGGACGCGCGCCGGGACGCGCGCCGGGACGCGGGGGCGGGCTCACCACCGCACGGTGAGCGAGCCGCCGACGGGCAGCGCGTGCCAGCGCGCCGCGTACACGTCGAAGCGGTCCACGATCCGCTCCACCACCGGTGGGACGGCCACCGGGGCGAGGTACGCCGGCAGGTGCGCGATGTGGCCCTGGCGCAGCTCCCAGACCGGTAGCGCGATCATGGCCAGTTCCTCGGACCTGGCCATGTCGGCACGCTCCCGCGGCGTCGGCCTCTGCCCCTTCGACCTGCGGCGGCGACCGGCCCTGCGGCGCTCCGCCGGATCGGCGGGCCAGAACAGCCCGTTGTCACCGGCCGCGAGCCGTCCGAAGACCCCGCCCCGCAGGCCGGCCTCGGCCTCGACCAGCAGATGCACCAGGTCGTGCGGCAGATGGGCGTGGCCGCCCGGACCGTTGCGCGGCGCCAGTTCGGGGCCGCGCTCGCGCTGGACGGCGATGTCGTACGAGATGCCGGGTCCCTTGGTGAACGTGACGCGCATACGCGGCACCGTACGCCCGGGCCGGCCGCGCCCGCACACGGTTTTCGTGGGTCGGTCGGACGGAGCCGGTTATTCGGGCTTGCCCAGGGACCAGCCCGACACGTCGCCCAGCCGGCCGCGCCACAGCGGCATGACCACCGCCCTGCCCGTCGCGGCGACGGAGGTGGCGTCGCGCAGGTGCAGCCACTGGGGGAGGCCCTGTCCGGCCAGGTGCCCCCGTTCGTCGGCGACCACCTGGTCCACCTGTTCGGGGAACCGTTCCAGCAGTTGGGCACCGGGACCGTCGACACCGCGCAGCCTGCGTGCCCAGTCGGTCGTCCAGGCCTCGTGGGAGATTAGGTCCCCGTAGAGCAGGCCGCCCCCGATGACCAGGGTCAGGGGCAGCGCGGCCTGCGGGTCCTGGCCGACCAGGCGGACCAGCATCTGGAGCTGCACATCCGGCACCGGCCCGGTCACGGCGGGGGCGGCCGGTTCGTGAGGTGCGTCGTGCTCGGCGGGCATGCCGGGGCGTCCTTTCTCCGGGAGGGGCGCTGGTGTGGTGGTGCGGGTCACTGGCCCAGGAGGCCGGTGCGCAGTTCGGTGAGCGTGCGGGCGAGCAGCCGTGAGACGTGCATCTGGGACAGGCCCAGGTGGCGGCCGATGTCCGCCTGGGTCATCTCCTGGCCGAAGCGCATCTCGAGGATGGCCCGTTCTCGGTCGTCGAGCCGCCGCAGCAGCGGGCCGAGCGCGTGCAGGTCCTCGAACAGCTCCAGGGCGGGGTCCGGTCCGCCGATCGTCTCCGCGTACCCGGGTCCGCCGCCGTCGCCCGCTTCGTCGTCGCCGGCCCGGGTGTCGAGGGACCCGGCGACATGGCCGTTGGCGGCCACGAGCCCCTCGACGACCTTCTCCTCCGCCATGTCCAGATGCGCCGCGAGTTCCCGCACCGTGGGCGGCCGGTTCAGCGCCGTGGCGAGGACCTCCCTGCTCCGGGCGAGGGTGAAACGCAGCTCCTGCAGATGCCGAGGGACGTGCACCGCCCAGGTGGCGTCGCGGAAGAAGCGTTTGATCTCGCCGACGATGCAGGGGATCGCGAAGGAGGTGAACTCGACCTCGCGAGACAGGTCGAACCGGTCGATCGCCTTGATCAGACCGATGGTGCCGACCTGCGTGATGTCCTCCGTCTCGCCGTTGCCCCGGTCGCGGAAGCGGCGCACGGCGAAACCGACCAGGGACAGGTTCATCTCGATCAGCGTGCCGCGGACGTACTGGTACTCCCCGGTGCCCTCCTCCAGGGTCCGCAGCCGCGCGAGGAAGACGCGGGACAGCGCCCGCGCGTCCCCGGGGGCGACGTCGGCGGCGTCCTCGATCCACGGCAGGTCCTCCGGGACACCGGACGGCTCCGGGCCCGGGCCGACGGCCGTGGTCGCGTGGCTGTTCACGGAGGACGTCATGACGCCGCCTTCGTCGGAGAGCAGGGCAAGCGACTCCTGCCCGCACCGGACGCATGCATGTCCGCCCGGTGAAAAACCCCGTCAGAACCCCACGGACCGGGCCGGATACGGCCCGGACCGGCGAACACACGTCACGGTGTCGTACGCCGGTACGACCTCGGTACGACTTCCGTGTGGCGTCGGCGCGACCGACCGACCGCCTGCCCGCCCGGGTCAGGGGCGGGGCCGGGTGGCGGTGTCGAGGTAGAAGGCGTCGATGCTCTGCACGGCCTGCTCGAACTGCTCCAGGTTCACCGGCTTGGTCACGTACGCGTTGGCGTGGCTGCTGTACGCGCCGGTCACGTCGTCCGGGGCGGTGGACGTCGTGAGGACGACCACGGGGATGGTCTGCAGGTCCTCGTCGGTCTTGAGGACCTTCAGCAGCTCGCGCCCGTTCATCCGGGGCATGTTCAGGTCGAGCACGATGAGGTCGGGCCGCGGGGTGTCCGGGGCGCGCAGGTGCTCCAGCGCGGCGACCCCGTCCGTGACCTGGACCAGGTTGCGGGCCCCGCGCTCGGAGAGGGCTTCCTCGATGAGCATGGCGTCGGCGACGTCGTCCTCGACGAGCAGGACGTCGAAGGGGCGGGCGGGGGTGGGGGTCATCGGATGCTCCGTGGGTCGGTCGTGGGAGTGGTGGAAGAGCCCCGGCCAGCGGCGTCGGGCGCCCTGGCGGGTCATGCCGCAGGCCGCGCCGATCTGCGGGTAGCCGGCTCCGGCGCGGGCGGCCGCCACGGCCGCCTCCCGCTGGAGCCGTTCGGTGGCTTGCTGGAGGTGGTCCAGCATGTGGAGCATGGCCAGCGCCGGTGCCGGGTCGTCCGGCGCCGGGTGCGACGAGGCTTCCAACAGTTGGTCGGAGAGGCGCTGCGCAAGATCACCGACCGCCGCATCCGCGAGGGCGGCCGTCTCCTGCGGGGTGGTCCGCAATTCGAAGTTCTTGCCTGGCACACCCGGCACTCTAGGTCCCAAGGCCGCCCCGCGACAACAAGCGTTGTCGCCCTCTAAAGTGTCCTGGTCGCACCTCCAGGCGGCTGTCACAGCGAGGAGTCCACGAGATGACCGGCGATGAGAAGCAACCGCGAGCGCGGGGCATGTCCGCGTGGACGACGCGGCGGTGGCTTCGCATGGGCGCGGCCGTGTCCCTGGTGGTCCTGACCCTGCTCGGAGCGACCGGAGCGTGGGTCCTGTCACGGACCGAGTCGATCAGCGAGGAACTCGTCGACGTACGCACTCCCGCCCTGACCACCGCGATCCGCCTCGAGTCGGCCATCCTCAACCAGGAGACCGGCATCCGCGGGTACGGGCTCACCGGCACGCCCGAGTTCCTGGGCCCCTACCGGCAGGGGCTCGCCGAGGAGCGGGCGAACCACGCCCGGCTGTCGCGGCTGCTCCGCGGCCACCCCGCCGGTCTGGCCGACCTCAAGGCGGTACGGACGGCCCTGTCCGGGTGGCAGGAGAGGGTCGCACGCCCCGTGGCCGCCGAACCGCCCGGCTCGCCCTCGCGCCTGGCCACCGAGCGGGCGGCCGAGGGCAAGGAGGCCTTCGACGAGGTACGGGCGGCCCTGCGCGGCCAGCAGGAACGCCTGCGCGCGGACAGTGCCCGGACGAACGACGACCTGATGGCCACCCTGGTGGTCCGGAACTGGGTGTTCAGCGCCATCGCGGTGCTCGTCGTCGTCCTCACGGCGCTGATCTTCGAGGGGCTGCGCCGCGGCATCAACGAGCCGCTGGAACAGCTCGGCGCCGACGCCCGCACCATCGCCGGGGGTGACTTCGACCACCCCATCACCCCGACCGGACCGGCCGACCTGCGGCGCCTGAGCGGCGAGATCGACTCGATGCGCCGCCGCCTGGTGCGGGAACTGGCCTTCGTCGAGGAGGCGCGCGTCCGGCTGGACGCCCAGGCCGCGGACCTCCAGCGGTCCAACGCCGAGCTGGAACAGTTCGCGTACGTGGCCTCGCACGACCTCCAGGAGCCGCTGCGCAAGGTCTCCAGCTTCACCCAGCTCCTCCAGCGGCGCTACGGCGGACAGCTGGACGCCCGCGCCGACCAGTACATCGACTTCGCCGTCGACGGCGCGAACCGCATGCAGAAGCTCATCAACGACCTGCTCGACTTCTCCCGGGTCGGCAGGCTGCACAACGCCCACCAGAGCGTCGATCTGGAAACCGTCCTGGAGGGCACCCTGTCCGCGCTCAGCGTCGGCATCGAGGAGGCCGGCGCGACGATCACCCACGATCCGCTGCCCACCCTGGTCGCCGACCCCACCCAGATGGGCATGCTCTGGCAGAACCTGATCGGAAACGCCGTCAAGTTCCACCGCCCGGACGAGCCCCCGAAGATCCATGTGACGGCCGCCCGCGAGGGCGAGCTGTGGCGGTTCACCGTCACCGACAACGGCATCGGCATCGCCCCCGAGTACGCCGACAAGATCTTCGTGATCTTCCAGCGGCTGCACACCAAGGACGTCTACTCCGGCAGCGGCATCGGCCTCGCGATGTGCAAGAAGATCGTCGAGTTCCACGGCGGCACCATCGGCGTCGACACCGACTATCGCGACGGCGCCCGCATCACGTTCACCCTGGCGCCCGAGCCGGCGGAGAGCACCGGCCCGTCCGCCCTCCCCGAGTCCGATCGTTCCCAGTCCGACCGGTCCGAGTCCGAGCGCTCCGAGTCCGATCGCTCCGACCCCGAGCCCGCCCGATGACCGCGGCGACCGTGACCGGCCCCGCGGCAGCCGCCGGCGAGCCGACGTACCGCATCCTGCTGATCGAGGACGACCTGGGCGACGCCCTGCTCGTCGAGGAGCTGCTGTACGACACCGGGCTGCGGTACGAGCTGATCACCCGGCCCACCCTGGCCGAGGCGCGCACCGCGCTGGCCGGCACCGCGATCGACTGCATCCTCCTCGACCTCCACCTGCCCGACGTGTCGGGCATCGACGCGGTCGCCGCCGTCCGTGCCCTCGCCCCGCACACCGCGGTCATCGTCCTGACCGGCCTCTCCGAGGCCCAGGCGGGCACCGACGCCATGGCCGCCGGAGCCCAGGACTACCTCGTCAAGGGGAAGGTCGAGGCGGACCTGCTGTACCGGACGGTGCGCTACGCCGTCTACCGCAGCCAGACCGAACGCGCCGGCGCCGAGGCCCAGGCCGCCCGGCTGCGGGCCGAGGAGAACGCCCGGCTGGAGCGCGGACTGCTGCCGCAGCCGATCCTCGACACCTCCACGGTGACGGTGACCTCCCGCTACCTGCCCGGGGCGTCGATGGCCCTGCTCGGCGGGGACTTCCTCGACGTCGTCGAAGGTGACGAGGGACTGCTGCACGCCGTCATCGGCGACGTCAGCGGACACGGCCCCGACGCCGCCGCCCTCGGCGTCTGCCTCCGCATCGCCTGGCGCTCCCTCGTGCTCGGCGGCCACCGCGGCGACGACCTGCTGCACCTCATGGAACGCATCCTGATCGCCGAACGCGGCACCCGTCACATGTTCGCCACCTGCACCATCCTCACCCTCGACCAGAAGGCCGCCACCGCCACCCTCCACCTCGCCGGGCACCACGAACCCCTCCTCACCACACCCGAAGGCACCAGAGAACTCACCGCCGCCCACGGCGTCGCCCTGGGCATCGCCCCCGAACTGCGCAGCTGGCCGGCCACGGTCCTCGCGCTCCCGGCCACCGGAGCCCTCACCCTCTACACCGACGGCCTCACCGAAGGCCACAACGGCGCCACCAAGGAGCGGCTCGGCGTCGAAGGGCTGCTCGCGCTGATCGGGAACCAGCCCACCGCGGACCCGGCCGCCCACGTCGACCTTCTCATCAAGGAGGCCAACGAGCTGAACGCCGGACGGCACACCGACGACGTGGCCGTGCTCCGCCTCGACTGGGGCACCCGGCCCACCCGGCCCTGACCGCCGCAGGCCGCGACGCCCCCGGTTCTCACAACTGACCGCATCCCACGGACAGTTGTGTGCATTCAAGGGGCGGTTTGCGTCCCCGGGAGATGCGTTCGTATGTACGATTACCTTCGCTGCGCGATCAAGGTCGCGTGGACCTCCGGGGTGACCACCCGGACGGCAACGAGGGGAAGAGACAACAGTGCAGAAGTTCAGCAACTCCCTGGCGGGCGCAACGCTCGGCAGCATCCTGGTGTTCTCGCTCGCCACCCCGGCGGTGGCCGGAAGCGTGTCCGCCGACGGTACGACCACGGCCGCGGCGGCCGCCGCGCCCACCAAGGCCCAGAAGCTCAAGCGGCTCTCGCACCTGACGGCCGCGAGCCAGGACGCGGCCGGCGACTGGACGGTGGACCGGGAGAAGTGGCGGACCACCGGAAGCAACAAGTACGGCTTCAACTGGAAGACCGACGGCTGCTCCGGCGCGTCCGACAACCCGGGCGGCTTCCACTTCTGGGCGGCCTGTGCGCGTCATGACTTCGGATACCGCAACTACAAGAAGCTGAACGCCTTCACCGGCGCGAACAAGAAGCGGGTCGACAAGACGTTCCTGTACGACATGAACTGGACCTGCGACAAGCAGTGGGGCCCGATCACCCAGGCCCAGCGCAAGGCGTGCCGCAAGGTCGCCAAGAAGTACTACGACGCGGTCGTGGCCTTCGGCCACCTCTGAGCCGCGCGACCCGGGCGTCCCTGACCCTGCTGGGGTCAGGGACGCCCCGGTCCTACCGCACGTCCGGCCCGCTGCCCAGAGCCCGGCGCACCAGGTACCGCACCCGGGCGTCCAGGACGTCCTCCGGCCGCGGGGTGATCGTGGCGAGCGCCACCATGGCCGTCACGATCACATCGGCGAGTTCCTCCTCGACGTCACCCCAGGAGTGGGAAGCGCCCTTGCGAGGGTTGACGCCCAGCGCCCCGTGGACGGCCTCCGCCACTTCCCCCACCTCCTCGCTGATCTTGAAGATGCGCAGCAGCCGCACGTCCCCCGCCTCCGGTGACCCGGCCTCCGCGTCCAGCCATCCCCGCAGCCGCTGCACACCGCCCCAGACGCGGTCCGTGCCACCCGCGCCGTCCGCGCCATGCATGACGTCGCTGCCGTCCATGCCGTCCATACGCACTTCCTCGTGAACTCGCGCCGGTCGGAGTGATGCCCGACGCGGACGGTACGCGTCCGGCTCCCCGCTCCGGAACGCCCATCGTCGACGCGCTGCCGTGCCGGGAACGCGACGGCATGATCGGATGGGCGGGAGCCGGCGCCCGCAGGGCCGTCCGGCAGCCGGTACCGGACCGAACAGGGAGAACCGTCATGGGCCAGTCGGACGCCTTGCGGGGACGAACGGCCGTCGTCACCGGCGCGGCCCGCGGGCTGGGCGCCGCCCTGGCACGGGAACTCGCCAACCGCGGCATGCGGGTGGCGCTGCTCGGGCTGGAGGCTGAACGCCTGGAGAAGGCCGCCCGGCCACTGCCCGTCGAGACGCGCTGCTACGCCGTCGACGTCACCGACGACGAGGCGATGCGCCGCACCGCCGAGGCCGTCACCGACGACCTGGGCGCCCCCTCCGTCGTGATCGCCAACGCCGGAGTCGCCGAGGGCGGCCCCTTCGCGACCTCGGACGCGGCGAGCTGGCGACGCGTCATCGAGGTCAACCTGATCGGCAGCGCCATCACCGCCCGCTCCTTCCTGCCCGGCCTGCTGGCCTCGCACGGCTACTTCCTGCAGGTCGCCTCCACCGCGGCATTCGGCTCCGCACCCATGATGAGCGCCTACTGCGCCTCGAAGGCAGGCGTGGAGTCGTTCGCCCAGTCCCTGCGCGCCGAGCTGGCCCACCAGCGCATCGGCGTGGGCATCGCGTACGTGCACTGGACGGACACCGACATGATCCGCGACGCCGACCGCCACACCGTGCTGCGCGAGCTGCGCGCCCACATGCCGCCCGGCGCCCGCAAGACCTACCCGGTCCAGCGCGTCGCCTCCTGGGTCGCCCAGGGCGTCGACCACAAGTCCGCGACCGTCTACGCGCCGCCCTGGCTGCGGCTCGTCCAGCCCCTGCGGCCACTCTTCCCGTACGCCGTCACCGCCGTATCGCGCCGCGCCCTGCCCCGCCTCGCCCGCGACAGCTCGGTGGAGCCCACCGGCCTGCTGGGCGTCGGCGGACGGGCGGACTGGCACGCACTGCGGCGTCACCGCTCGGAGCACCAGTGACAGGGGGCACCAGTGGCACGGGGCACCAGTGACACGGGCGTCCCGCGTGCGCACCCTGGAGGAGGCGCGCTCACCGGTCCGGGTGAGCCCCGCCCCCGGAACGGAGTGCCCGGAGCCGCGCGGTTCAGGATCTGTTCATGATTGATTGGACGGGTCTGACCCCGCTGGACGCCCACGGAACCCTCATGGGCCGCGCCGAGGAACATCCCGGCTTCGCCGACCCTGACTACGTCCGCCGCAGGAACAGCATCGCCGGACTGGCGCAGGGGCACTGGGTCGGGGACCCCTCTCCTGCCGTGTCGTACACCGCGTCCGAGCACGCGACCTGGCGGACCGTGTACGCCGCCCTGCAGCACCCCCAGGAGAGGTTCGCCTGCCGGGAAGTCCTGCGCGCCCGCGCCCTCGCGCCCGTCCCTGCCGACGGCGTTCCGCAGCACGAGGAGGTCTCCGACCGCCTGGAGGCCCTGACCGGCTTCCGGTTCACCCTGGCGGGCGGCATCGTGCCGAACAAACGCTTCCTGGGCGCCATGGCCGACGGCTACTTCCACGCCGTGCAGTACGTGAGGCACCCGGCGATGCCCCTCTACACACCGGAGCCGGACGTCCTGCACGACGTGTTCGGCCACGGCATCCACCTCACCGACCCGCTCTTCGCCGACCTGTACCGCACGGTGGGCCGGGCCGCCGCCCGGGTGGAGACGGACGACGCCCTGGACCTGATCAGCCGCGTCTACTGGTTCACCCTCGAATACGGCGTCACCCTCGAACAAGGGCGCCCCCGAGCGTACGGGGCGGCCCTGTTGTCGTCCTACGGCGAGCTGGGGCGCTTCGCCCGGGCGGACCTGCGCCCCTTCGACCTCGCCGAACTGGCCCGGCTGCCCTACCAGGTCGCCGGCTACCAGCCCGTCCTCTTCACGGTCGGCTCCCTTGCGCATCTCTCCGACCTCCTCCACGGCTTCCTCGACGACTTCGACGAGACCACCCGCGACCGCTACCACCTGCCCGCCCTCTCCGAACGCGGCTTCATGGCCTGCCCACCCCGTGCGTGACGGCAGCCACCCGCCGTTCACCAGTCCCCGGCGAAGAACAGGGCGAGTGCCCGGGGCGAGTCGGCCGCGCTGGTGGTGTTCGCGACGGCTATGACGAGGGCGGCGGCCGCCAGGACCGCCGTGGCCGCCGCCCCGCACGTCCGCGCCCGCCGGGACCGTACGTCCCGTGACGCCCTGAGCCGCCTGAACAGCACGGCGGCGGCGCCGGCCGAAGCGACCGCCACCAGCGCGGCCATCACGGCCAGCACGGCGTGGTAGGCGGCGAAGTCACCGACCATGAAGGCGAGGGCGGGGGAGCGCTCACCGGCGGGGAGGGCGGCGAGCTGCTGCCGGACCTCGTCGAGCGTCGCGCCGAGTTCCCCGTGGCCACCGCCGCTCGTCAGAAAGGGAAGCAGCGAGGAGAACGGTGCCACCGCGCCCTGGAGATTGGCCACCAGAGCGACCAGCGCGAACAGCGCGAGCACCCCGGCGAGGACGAGCGCCCGGGGCAACGCGAGCGCGCCGGGAACACGCCCCGTCCGCCCGCGGTTCCGCCCGCCGGACAGCTGCCGGTATCGCCGCCCGAGCACGACGGCGAGCGCCACGGCCACCGCGAGGAGCAGCGCGGAGACGCCGGCCTTGACCAGGTGGAAGCGGAACCAGAAGGCGACCGCGGCATCCAGCCGGGCGGGCAGGTCCCGGCCGCCCGACGCCCAATGGGAGACGAACCCCTCGCGGAAGGCGTCGCCGACGTTCCCCGTGTCGATGGAACTCCGGGCCAGCGCGTTCGGCGCGAGGAAGAAGGCGACGAGGACGACTCCGGCCGCACAGGCCAGGAATCCGGCCTGCCGCCGTGGCGTGGCGGTGAGGAGGGACAGGGCACGACTGGTCATCAGGGCTCGGGCTCTCGGTTCGTGGGCGGCAGCTTCCTTCCGCAGGGCCCGACCGCCGGGCCCTCCGGACAAGAAAGCTACCGCGGGCACGACCGCCCGGTCTCTGGAGCAAACCTCCCTCTGCGGACGGGGGTTACCCCCCCGGACGGGGGTTGCCCCCCACCCACGAAGAAGCGAGTCGTGCCCGCGCCGCTGTGGGCCGGAGTCAGCCCTTCCCGCGACCGGTGAGCATGTCGCGCATCCGGTCGACCATTCCGGCGCCCGGGGCGAGGAGCTTGTTGGCGGGCGGCGTGTCGGGTGCGGCGGGGTGCGGACGGGTGGGGGCGGTCTTCTTCGCGCTACGGATCTTGTCTCCCAGCTCGTCGAGGGACTGCGGGGAGCAGGACTCGGCGAGCAGGGGGAACAGCCGGTTCTCCTCGTCGGCGACGTGCGTGGTCACCGCCGCCTTGAGGCGGTTGATGAGGGCGTCGAACCGGGCGTCGCCCGGGTGGCAGCCCTCGAGGTCCGTGAGCATGCGCTCGACCTCGCTGTGGTCCTCGATCTCCTTGTCCGCCAGGTCGTCACCGTCGTCCACGAACCGGCGCACCGCCGGATACAGGTACATCTCCTCGGCCACGGCGTGCCGGATCAGCTCCATGGTGAGCTCGTCGGCGAGCTCCCGCCGCTGCTCGTCGCCGGCGGGCAATGACTCGATCCTCGCGAAGAGCTCGTCGACCTCGCGGTGATCGGTGGTGAGTTCCTGGATGACATTCCCGCCGTGACCCATGATCCGTCACTCCTCTTCTCTGTCGTGGTCGGTCGGGACAGGCGGCTCGGCTCAGGTGCCTGTCGGGGCTATGGGTCCCCGCACGAGGCGGGCGCAGTGCCGCCCTTGCCGCACGTGTCACCCGAGCGGCCCATGAGGAGGACCCGCCGGGCCACCCCGGGCGGGCCGGCCGCACCGGCCGTGGTGCGGCAGGACCGACCGGACCCATCTGGGCACCGGCCCGTTAGCGCCTGAGCCGATCGGGAAGACGTGACGCGTCAGCGCCCCGCCCGGAGGACGAAGAGCCCCGGGCGGGACACGAGCGAAGCGTCGGAGAGGGAACACCATGACCACGGCACGACAGATCATGACTGAGGGCACCGAATGCATCGGTGCCGAGGAGTCGGTGCTGGAAGCCGCGAAGAAGATGAAGCAGCTCGGTGTCGGCGCGCTGCCCATCTGCGGTACGGACAACAAGCTCAAGGGCATGCTCACCGACCGGGACATCGTGGTGAAGGTGCTCGGTGCGGGGAAGGACCCGGCGAGCTGCAAGGCTGGGGAACTGGCCCAGGGCGAGGCCGTGACCATCGGCGCGGACGACGACGCGGACGAGATCCTGCGCACGATGACCGAGCACAAGGTGCGCCGGCTGCCGGTCATCGACGGCCACGACCTGGTCGGCATGGTCGCCCAGGCCGATGTCGCCCGCGCCCTGCCCGACCCGAAGGTCGGTGACCTCCTCCAGGCCCTCTCCACCGACTGACACGAATGGACAGCCCATAAGCCGACGCCCACGGGCCATGCTCATGGCCGACGCCTGCGGGCCGGCTCATACGGACAGACGCCTGCGTACCGACGCCTGCGAGGCCCCGGCCGCACCGGCCGGGGCCCAGGGCTGTCAGGAGCTCCCAGCGCCGGAGGGACTCGTCCTTGTAGACGCGCACCCAAGGTCCGCCTCGGCTCCATCCATGTCACCTGCGTCAACGGGCTCCAGGCCGGGGTGTGCGGGGCGACCCGCTCACGGCCGCCAGGCCGGACCGGCCATGTGTGAGACTTCGCACCACCCCGCCCCGGCGAGGGGCCCGGACGCCCGCGTTCCGGCCCTTTCCGCAGCCAGGACCGCTCGTCGGCGCCTTTGCGAGGGTGACCGTGGTTGCACGGCGCAACCCAAATGCGGGACGCTGCTCGGAACCGTCTTCTTCGCAGAGTGAGGTGAGGGTCCACGCGCAGGGGCCCCGTCAGATGACTTCTTCCCCGGCCAGGCCCCGAACCGGTGCCGTGAGCACGGTGAGCGCCGCCACCGCCCCCTGCCCGGTGGTGGTGATGGACGCCGACGGGCGTGTCGCGGAGCTCAACGACGCGGCACGCGACCTCCTGCCCGCCGCCCGCACCGGCCGGTCCCTGACCGCCCCCGCCTGGCTCGCGGCCACCCGCGACACACCCCACGCGGTACCCGTCAGCGGCGCCGTGGGAGACCGGTCCTTCTCGGCGCACCCCTCCGTCCTGGCCGGCGGCGGCACGGCGTGGTGGCTGGTGGAGGACACCGCCTACCGGGCGGCGCGCGAGGAACTGGAGGCGGAGCGCGAACGCACCCGGTTCCTCACCGACGCCTCCAGCGCCCTGCTGGCGTCGCTGAACCTGAACCGCTGCATGGAGGTCACCGCGCGCCTGGCGACCGAGCACCTGGCCGACGCCGCTGTGGTCGTCGCGCCCACCGCGGCCAGGAAGCTGCCGATCGTGGTCTGCGACCACCGCGGTGAGCTGACGAGGGACACCGTCGCCGAAGTGCCCGACTCCGTGCCGGCCCTCGCCGAGGCGCTGCGCGGCTTCCCGCCGGTGCCTTCACGGTGGATCGACCCCGCCTCGGCCCCGGACTGGCTGATCCCCCCAGGGTTCGGGGACATCGGATCACTGGCCGTCACACCCCTGCCCGGCCACGGCGTACCAGCCGGAGCGCTGATTTTGCTGCGCCGGGTCCCGCAGGCCGCGTTCACCGACGCGGAAGAGGCACTGGCCGGACTGTTCGCCGCCCGGGCCGGCGTCGCGATGTCCGCCGCACGCCTGTACGCCGAGCAGAACACCATCACCGACACCCTCATGCGTGAACTCCTGCCCCCCACCCTGGGGCACGTCGAGGGAGTGGAGTACGCCGGCGGATACCGGCCCAGCCAGGACACCGAACGCGTCGGCGGCGACTTCTACGACGTCCACCCGCCCACCGAGGACTTTCCCGAGACGCTCGCCGTCCTCGGCGACGTCGCCGGCAAGGGCCTGGAAGCCGCGGTGCTCACCGGCAAGATCCGCAACACCCTGCACGCCCTGCTGCCCCTGGCCGGCGACCACGCCAAGATGCTGCGCCTGCTCAACAACGCCATTCGCAGCAGCCACCACACTCGCTTCGCCACCCTCGTCCTGGCCTCCGTGCGCCGCGACGACCGCGACGTGACGGTACGGCTGACCTCCGCCGGGCACCCCGCGCCGCTCATCGTGCGCCGCGACGGAACCGTCGAGGAGGCCGACACAGGAGGCACTCTGATCGGCGTGCTTCCGAGCATCAGGTCCCGCAGCTCCGAGATCCGCCTCGGGCCCGGGGAGACGTGCCTGCTGTTCACCGACGGCGTCACCGAGGCCAAGGGCGGCCCGCTGGGCGACTCCCTCTTCGGCGAACAGCGCCTGAAACGCGCCGCGGCCGAGTGCGCCGGCATGCCCGCCGAGGCCGTCGTCGAACACATCCGGATGGTCACCTCCCAGTGGATCGGCGACGGGCGTCACGACGACATCGCCGTCATGGCCATCACCGCGCCCCGCGGCGCGCACCTCAGCGCCGTCGACGGAACGACCCGCGGTAGGTACACGGCATGACGACGGGTACGAACGGGACGACGACGCGCGCCGACGGCACCATGACGCGCGCCGATGACGGCGCGACCGCGCGCGCCGCCGACGACGTGACCGCGCGCGCCGACAACGCGACCACGCGTACAGACGACACGACCACGCGTACCAACGGCGCGACCGCGCGCGCCGCCGACGACGCGACCGCGCCCGCCAACGGCCCGCACGACGAGCCGGCCCGTCACCACGTCGGCGCACGCCCCGTGGCGCCGTACCGGGACGACAGGGCCGACGAGTACGTCGACAGGCACTGGGCCGCCGTCCTCGCGGGGGACGAGCACGCGGCGGCCGGCGTCGTCGGTGACGCCCTGGACGCCGGGCTGGAACCCGAGGCCGTGCTGCTGGACGTCATCGGAGTCGTCCAGCACAAGGTGGGTCTCGAGTGGGCCGCCAACCGCATGAGCGTGGCCGGCGAGCACGCCGCCACCGCCATCAACGACCGCGTCATCGCCACTCTGCCCGCCCGCCGCCCCACGGCCGACCGGGGCAGGGTCACCGTCGCCTGTGTGGACCAGGAGTGGCACGCCCTGCCCGCCCGACTGGTGGCCGAGACGCTCCGGCTGCGCGGCTGGGAGGTCGACTACCTCGGGGCGCAGGTGCCCACCGCCCACCTGATCGGCCACCTCCACCGCACCGCACCGGACGTGGTGTGCCTGTCCAGTTCCCTGCCCACCCGCCTGCCCCTCGCCCACACCTCGATCACCGCCTGCCAGGCCACCGGCACCCCGGTCATGGTCGGCGGTCTCGCCTTCGGCACCGACGGCCGTTACGCCCGCTTGCTGGGCGCCGACGCCTGGGCACCCGAGGCGCGCACCGCCGCCGACAGGCTCGCCGCCGGCCCCCTGCCCCCGCCCCGGCCGCCCCACCAGGCCGTCGACGACCTGCCCCACCTGGCCGACCAGGAATACACCATGGTCGCCAAGTCCTCGCCGCAACTGGTGCGCGACACCTTCCAGCGCCTGGAGCGGCGCTTCCCCGCCATGAGCGGCTACAGCGACGAGCAGCGCGAGCGCACCGCCGAGGACCTCGCCCACATCGTCGACTTCCTGACCGCCGCCCTGTACGCCGACGCCGACGAGATCTTCACAGACTTCCTCACCTGGACGGCCGACGTCCTCACCGTCCGAGGAGTGCCCGCCCGCTCCCTCCTGCCCGCCCTGGACCTGCTGCAGGAACAGTTGCGCGACTTCCCGCGCACCCGCCGCCTCCTCGACGCCGGGCGCGCCGCGCTCGACCCCCGCCACTGACCCCGAAACGCTGGACGAACCTGTGACCGCAACCCCGGACCCGGACCCCGCCGTGACCCCGCCGCCCGCCGGGCCGCACACCGTGCACCTGGCTCTCACCGGCGACCTGGACTACGACGCCTACGGCGAATTCCTCCAGCAGGCGCGCGCGGCCCTGGAGGGCCGGAGCGACGTCACGGACCTGCGCCTGGACTGCCGGGAGGCGGGGCTCGTCGACTCCATGGGGCTGTCGGCACTGCTGCAGATCCACCGTTCCGCCGAGGAGAACGGCATCCGCTTCCACCTGGACCACATCGGCCCGGCCTTGCGACGCCTGATGGAACTCACCGGTACGTACGAACACCTGACCGCCCTTCAGCAGCCCGGCCCCCGCCCGGGCCCCCACCCCGGATCCGGGACCTGAACCGCCGGACCCGGATCTGAGGAACCGGTTTTCGAGGACCAGGGTTTGAAGCAGCGGCTCAGCGCACCGGGGGGTGGGTGGCGAGCCAGTGCCGCGCGATCTGTTCACGTGTGGCGACCCACGCCCCGCCGCGCCGGGCGACGTGCCGCAGGAAACCGTCGAGCACACGGATGCGGCCGGGTCTGCCGATGATCCGGCAGTGCAGGCCGACGCTCATCATCCGCGGCCGGTCCGCGCCCTCGGCGTGCAGCGCGTCGAACGAGTCGACGAGGTAGGCGAGCATGTCTTCGGCGGTCGTGAAGCCGTGGACCAGCAGGAACTTGAAGTCGTTCGTGTCGAGGCCGTACGGCACCACGAGGTGTGGACGGCCGGCTGCCCGGACGTAGAACGGCAGGTCGTCGGAGTAGTCGTCGGAGTCGTAGAGGAAGCCGCCCTCCTCGGCGACCAGCCGCCGCGTGTGGGGGCTCGTCCGGCCCGTGTACCAGCCGACGGGCCGGCGCCCGACGAGCCGCTCGATCGTCCCGATCGAGCGCGCAACGTCGGCGCGTTCGCCGTCCTCCGGGACGTGGCGGTAGTCGATCCAGCGCCGGCCGTGGCTCGCCACTTCCCAGCCGGCGGCCGCCATGGCCCGCGCCGCCTCCGGGTTCCGCTCGAGCGCCTGCGCCACGGCGTACACGGTCAGCGGCGCGCCGTGCGCGGCGAGCGTGCGGTGGACGCGCCAGAACCCGGCGCGCGAGCCGTAGGCGAACATGGACTCGACGTTCAGGTCGCGACCGCCCACCACGGGCGGCGCGCCGACGATTTCGTGGAGGTAGCCCTCTGAGGCCGGATCGCCCTCCAGCACGTTCTGCTCGCCGCCCTCCTCGTAGTTGAGGACGAGGCTGACGGCGACGCGGGCGCCACCGGGCCAGGCGGCGTGCGGCGGCTCGGCGCCGTACCCGACGAGGTCGCGCTCATGCTCAGGCACGGGCCGCACTCTACCGCCGCGTCCCCTCCGCACAGCGTCTCCTCCGCACAGCGTCCCTCCCGTCCTCGCCTCCCGTCCTCGCCTCCTGCGCGGCGGGACCACGCGAGCGACGTCGGCGGTGCACCTTCTTTGTGTCATCTGCCAGTGCGAAGGCCGGCCGGTACGGAGCAGACTGTGCGTCACGGCCGCGACACGCGCCCTCTGGCGACCGAAGGGCTCGGGCGCGGTCGCTCACAGGACGAGGAAAACGAGGGGACGGCACGTGAGCGTGCAGCAGTACGACAAGATCGGCGAGGCCTTCGAGGGATTCAAGTCCTTGCCGCTGATGCTTCATGGGGAGGTGCCGAGCCTCCTCGGCATGGTCGGGGACGTGAGCGGAAAGTCGGTCCTCGATCTGGCTTGCGGCACCGGCTTCTACAGCAGGGAGTTCAAGCGGCGGGGCGCAGACGAGGTCTTCGGGGTCGACATCTCGGTCGAGATGATCGCCGCCGCGCGCGACCGCGAGCGGCGCGATCCGCTCGGTGTGCGCTACGAGGTCGGCGACGTGACCGAACTGCGGGCCCTGGACCGGCGCTTCGACATCGCGCTGGGCGTGCAGTGCCTCAACTACGCCGAGGACGTCGCGGCCATGGAGAGGATGTGCCGCAACATCCACCGGAACCTGCTGCCGGGTGGACGGTTCTTCGTGCTCGCCCAGAAGCCCGACTACCGGTTCGACAGCGCGACCCTGGAACGGTACGGGTTCCGCTGCGAGCCGACCGGTGAGGAGCTGGAGACCGGACCGCAGGTGCGCGTCACGGCCCTCCTCGATCCCCGGCCGGTCACCATCGTCACCTCGGCCCCGCGCCGGGAGGTCTACGAGAAGTGCCTGCGGGCGGCCGGCTTCAGCGAGGTGGAGTGGGTGCCCCTGGAGGTGTCCGAAGCCGGGATCCAGGAGTTCGGCGAGGACTTCTGGGCGGACCTCCTCGCGAACCCGCCCTTGGAGATGCTGCGCTGCCGTGCCTGAGTGCCTGGCCGGCGGGGTGCCTGGCCGGCGGGGCGTCCGGCTCCTGGCTGTCTGATCAGCTCTGACCGGCTGACCGGCTGACCGGCTGGTCGGCCGGAACCGGAGCGGCGGTGTGCGGCAGACGGCCGGTGCACGCATGACGGCGTCAGCCGGTCCGCGGCGTCCCGTCGTCGACGGGCACGCCGAGTCGCTCCGCCACCGTGGTGAGGGTCGCGCCCAGCGGGAGCGCGACCCGGGTCAGGGCGTGCTGGTCGCCCCGCGTCGGATCCCGGTTGACGATCAGCACCGGCTTCCCGGCCTCGGCCGCCTGCCGGACGAATCGCAGGCCCGACATCACCGTGAGCGAGGATCCCAGGACCAGCAGCGAGGACGCCTCGCGCACCAGACTCCGGCAGTGATCGATCCGGTGCGGTGGAACGGCCTCGCCGAAGAACACCACGTCCGGTTTGAGGATGCCGCCGCAGACGGCGCAGGGCACCACACGGAAGTCCCCGACCTGGTCGTCGGTGAGATCGGCGTCGCCGTCCGGATTGATTCCGGCGGCCACCGGCGCGAAGCCCGCGTTGGCCTCCTCCAGACGAAGGGCCAGCTCCCGGCGCGAACCGAACGTGCCGCAGGAGAGGCACACGACCCGGTCCAGACTCCCGTGGAGCTCGACGACGCTCGCGCTGCCCGCGGCCTGGTGCAACCCGTCGACGTTCTGTGTGATCACGCCGGCGAGCAGACCGTGCCGCTCGAACGCGGCCACGGCCCGGTGCCCTGCGTTCGGCCGGGCGCGGCCGAAGGTGCGCCAGCCGAGGTGGCTGCGCGCCCAGTACCGGCGCCGGGCCCGGGCGCCGCCCGTGAAGTCCTGGTAGGTCATGGGGGTGTGTCGGCTCAGGCTCCCGCCCTCGCCCCGGTAGTCGGGGATGCCGGACTCGGTGGAGAGGCCCGCCCCGCTCAGCACCAGCACACCACCGGCGCTCAGCGCGTCGGCAACCGGCCGCGGGTCCGTGGTGCCCGGCGGCCAGTCCTCGGCCGGGGTCCAGCTCAAGGTGGGGCGCATGCGCATGCAGCCAGGGTACGGAACCGTCCGCGCACGTCGCTGCCCGCACGCCGCGCCCCGCCCGTGGCCCGCGCGCGGGGCAATACTGGTGGGGTGACGGACAGCGAACAGCGGATGGACCGGCTCCTGGAGAGAGCCATTCTGGAGCTGCTGGAGCGCCGGGCCCCCACCGCGACGATCTGCCCCTCCGACGCCGCCCGGGCGGTGTACTCGGGGGAGGGGGACGGCTGGCGCGCGCTCATGGAGCCGGCCCGTCGCGCCGCGCGGCGGCTGGTGGCGGCCGGGGAGGTGGAGATCACCCAGGGCGGTCACCCGGTCGAGCCGGCGAAGGCCCGGGGCCCGATCCGTATCCGCCGCGCCCGTTGACGTACCGAGGGCGTGTGGACGTGCCGGGCGGCGGGCCGCGGCTCGCCCGTCCCACGGCTCATCGCGCGGCGACCACCTCCGGCGCCGTGGCCGGGTGGGGGAGCGCAGCCGGTTCGGGGGCGGCGGCCGCCATGGGGCGCCGGCCCGCCATACGGCAACCGAGACAGTCCGGGTGCCCATGCCTCACCGCACGGTCGCGGACCTTCCAGGACCACTCCTCACGCGGGCGCGGACCGCTCGGCTTGCCCCAGCCGAGCAGGTGCAGCGCCCAGGTCACAGCGGCGGCAGCGGCGACGATCCCGGCTCCGGCGAGCGCCAGGGGCGGCGACACGGTGATCACCGCGAGCCCCGTGACGCACAGGCCCAGCAGCCCCAGCGCCGTACCGGTCCAGCCGGCGACGGTGTGCCCCAGATCGACGTCTCCGTGTGCGCTCATGGCGGTACCTTCCCGTGGCTGGAGATAGGCTCCCCGCGTCGGTAGAGAACTTTATCTCGCGAACTAAGTTACTTAGAGAGTAAGGAAAAGTCCGGTGGACGGCAAGGTACGGCCCCCCGCCACGGCGGAACAGGCCCACGCCCAGATGGATCACCTGATCGCGCTCGGGATCATCGCCCAGCACGACGTCGCACAGAGGCTGGGGCTGAACGTCACCGACGTCACCTGCCTCGGTTTCATCCTGGAGGCGGAGAACCTGGGCGAACCGATCAGCGCCGGAGACCTGGCCCAGCGGGCGAAGCTGACGACCGGGGCGGTCACGGGCGTCATCAACCGTCTGGAGCGGGCGGGGTACGCCCACCGGCAGAGCGACCCGGGCGACCGTCGCCGCGTGCGCGTCGTCGCCGACGTATCCGCCGCCGCCCGTGTGTACGAGGTCTACGAGGGCAACTACCGCCGGATCGCGGAGCTGTTCGCCGACTACTCCGCGGAGGAGGTGGCGGTGTTGTCCGACTGGCTCACCCGCGCGACCGACATCATGCGCGCGTCGCTGGAAGAGGTCCGCAGCGGCGGAACGGGCTGACCCGGCGCACCCGGGGCGAGCCCTGCCCCTGCGCGAAGCCGGGCCCGGCGCGCGCTTCCGTCAGCCCGCCGGCCGGCCAGGCCGGTTCGCCGCCGTGCGCGCGCCGGCGCCGTACGCGCGCCGGGGCAGTGCGTCTGCCAGGGGTCGGCGGCCCGGGCCGCGCGGAGCCGGGACCGCCGGGAGATGCCTACGGGGCGGGCGGCGCCCACCGTGTGAGGAGGCCGCCCACGACGTGCTGTGGAGCCGTCAGTTCATCAGCAGCAGACGGGTGTTCGGCACGAGCTTGCGGTTCACACTCGTGCTCTGCACGAAGATGGTGTAGTCGTCGTTGTGGTCGGGCTTGATGCGCACCTCCACGTCCGGCAGGCCGAGCAGGGCCCGGGCCTCGGGTCCCGTGAAGACACGGTCGGTCGCCTTCTCCAGGACCGCGATCTGCTTCTGTGCCTGGATCTTCTCCAGCTTGCTGAGCTGGTAGAAGGCGCCGCCCGTGCGGTAGGTGTGGCCGGACTCGGTGACCCATTCGCGGATCGCGGCCGCCCGGGTCACCGGGATCAGGTGGTACTGCGACGGTTCCACGGGGGTGAGGCCGGCCGCGGCGACGGTGTCCTTGTTCACCGCTTCCGCGCCGGTGGAGAACACGGCCCGCGAGCCACGGATGCCCTGGGTGCGGCCGACCATGAACTTCTCGGTGGCCTGCTGGATGACCTGCCCGGCCTCTTCGAGGCCCTGTGTGCTGGTGGCGTCCCAGATGGCGATGTTCTCCTTCGGGAAGCCGTACTGCGTGGCTTCGCGCTTGCCCATCTGGTCCGGCACGAGAACGGCCAGCGTCCAGTTGTCCTTCTGTGTGTCGATCATCTCGGCCACGGCCGCGACCAGTTCACGCGGGCTGCGGCGGGAGGCGTCGGGGCAGCGGTGACTCGCGTTCTCCTGACCGTCCGTGAGTATGAACGTCAGGAAGCTGTGGTCACCGTACAGTTGCGCCGTCTGCGCCAGCTCCCGCTGCGACTTCAGCGCGGCCGCCAGCAGGGCCGTCATCCCGCCGGCCCGGTACAACTGCTTCAGGGACGGCATCCGCAGCACGTCCTTGTCGTAGATGACGCACTCCACCGTGTCCGCGAAGACGTACACCGTCACGCGGGTCTCCTGGTCCAGCTCCCTCGACCGGCGGGCCAGATAGGCGATCTGCTGGTCGGCGACCTCGACCACCTTGCGGCTCAGGTGCGACATGGACGAGCTGGCATCCAGCACCAGGGCAACGTGGTTGATGTAATTCTGGACAGCGGACATGACGGATTTCCCCCTCTTTCCGATTGGATGCTTCCAGCCTCTCACCCACCACTGACAATCGATCTTGGATCCGCTCAGGGGCGGACACCTCACCCGACCGCTGCGTCGGCGAGTACCCGGCCCGGCCGCACGGGCATAGTGGTCGGGTGAGCACACAGAGCGACGATGAAGGCATGGGCGCGGCCGACGGCCCGAGCAGCCCCGGGGACACCCACCAGGACGGAGGGGAGGCGCAGGTCCTGGTGGTCGGCGCCGGTCCCGCCGGGTCCGCCGCCGCGCTGCACCTGGCCCGGGCGGGCGTGGAGGTCGTGCTGCTGGAGAAGAGCGGCTTCCCCCGGGACAAGGTGTGCGGGGACGGGCTGACACCGCGCGGCGTGCACCAGCTGATCCGTATGGGTATCGACGTCAACGCCCCCGGGTGGACGCGCAATCGGGGGATGCGCTGGGTGTGCTCGGGCCGGCAGGTCGAGATCGACTGGCCCCGCCTGGGCAGCCACCCCGACTTCGGGCTCACCCGCAGCCGCCACGACTTCGACGACCTCCTCGCCGCTCACGCCGTCGGCGCCGGGGCGCGGCTGCACACCGGGGTGAGGGTGACGGCTCCGCTGACCGACCGGGCCGGCCGGATCACCGGTGTGACGGGTGTGGCAGGACCCGAGAAGCGGCCCGTCCGGTACCGGGCGCCCCTGGTGGTCGCCGCGGACGGCGCCTCCGCCCGTACCGCCGTCCTGATGGGACTGGAACGGGACCCCACCCGCACCGTCGCCACCGCCGCCCGGCGCTACTACCGGAGCGAGGCCCGCTCCCAGGACCCGTACCTCGAGCTGTGGGCCGACCTCCTGTGCAGCAGGACCGGCCGCGACCTGCCCGGCTACGGGTGGGTCTTCCCGCTCGGCGACGGCCGGATCAATGTCGGGCTCGGCGCCATGCCGCACCGCAGCCGTGGCGCGGTGGACCTGCGGGCGACCATGGACCAGTGGCTGACCCGCCTCCCGCAGGACTGGGGCGTGGGGGAGGAGACCGCGACCTGTCCCCTGCGCAGCGCCGCCCTGCCGATGGGGTTCAACCGGCACCCGCAGTACCACCGCGGCCTGCTCCTCGTCGGGGACAGCGCCGGCATGGTCAGCCCCTGGAGCGGCGAGGGGATCGGCCAGGCCCTGGAAGCCGCCGAAGCCGCCGCCGAAACCATCGCCCTGGCACTCGCACGGCCCTCCGGTACCGGACGGGAACACGCCCTGCGGCAGTACCCGGCCGAGATCAACCGGCGCTGGGGGCGCTACTACCGCCTGGGCAACCTCGCCGGCGACCTCATCCTGGGCCGGTACGGCTACCGCCCGATCCTCCACCCCCGGGTGATGGCGTCACCGCCCCTGCTGCGGACCCTCGCCCGCCTCCTCACCCATGTGGCCGACGAGCCGCCCCGCGACACCGTCGACGCCCTGCTCCACACCCTCCTGCGCGCCGTGCCACGCCCCCGCCCCCTCACCCGGCGCACCCCACCGACCCGGCCGTGACGTCCTGGGCGCGGGTCTCAGCGCACCCGGCGCGCGCGCAGCACCACGTCGTCGGTGTGGTGGGCACCGGCGCCGCCGTCGGGTGCCGGACGTGGCCGTTGCTCGTCCACCTCCACCACCCACGCGTCGTCGAGCAGGGCGACGACCGTCGAGGGCCACACGTAGTCGGCCGGGTCGAAGCCGCTCTCCCGGGCCTGTTCGGCGTCCACGTCCGCGTGATGCACCACCAGCAGTACTCCGCCGGGCGCGACGGCCGCGAGCAGCGCTCGCTCGGCCACGGCGTCGGAGGTGCGCAGCAAAGCGGGGTACTGCGCGGAAACCAGGTCGAAGGAGGCCGGCGTGAGCGCCGCGTCCGTCAGCGCGGCGTGCACCCAGCGCACGGCGACACCGGCGTCCCGCGCATGCCCCGCCGCCCGCTCCAGCGCCACGCCCGACACCTCGAGCGCGGTGACGTCCCAGCCTTCGCGCGCGAGCCAGACGGCGTCCGCGCCCTCACCGCACCCGACGTCGAGGGCGCGCCCAGGGGCCAGCCCCGCGACCTCGGCCACGAGTGCCCCGTTGGGTTGGCCGCTCCACAACTGCTGCCGGTCGGCGTAGCGCTTGTCCCACTCCTCCCGCACCGCCGGATCACCGGCGTATCCGTCGACTGTGGAGGGTGCGGAAGGGGTTGAGGGGGTGGAGGAGGCTGTTGGGGCGGAGGGGGCGTCTGACGCGGGCGCTTCCGCGAAGATGTCGTCGCTCATGCGCCCACCGTCGCCCAGCACGTCCCGGAGCACCACTCCTGTTGCCGGTTCGGCAACAGGCGCCGGGGCGACACGCGCCGGCGCCCGGGTCCCCGGTTGTCAGACCGCGAGCCAGGCGGCCTGGTCCGGGAGCAGGTGACCGTCGTCCGGCGGAGCGCGTGAGCCTCCTGACAACCCGTCAGGGAGCCCGTACGTTCGTCACCCGTACCCTGGCACGGTGTACGACGGCCGGTCCGCTCCGGGCGCCTCCCGGCGTGCGATCAGACGGTAGGCGTTGGCCAGCCCCAGCCGGCCGGTGAGTGGTCCGGCCACCACCCGGTCCAGGAGGGTGGCGGCCAGCAGCAGAGGAACTCCGGCCAGCAGAGTGGCGCTGCGCATCGCGCGGTGCGCCGCTCCGGGCGGTTCCGGGAGCCAGGGCAGGTCCTCGCGGGGTGCCAGGGCGTCCAGGGCGAGCCAGGCCGCCGCGACCAGGTCCACCGCGTCGTGCGCCTCGGCGTGCTCCTCCGCCAGGACCGTGAAACCCTTCTCGGCCAGCCGGCGGCTCATGTTGGCCACCGGGGCCATGTGCAGGTGCTGCGGCTGGAGCCAGGGGAGCCACCAGCGGCCCAGCATCCGGGCGTAGCGGCTCTCCGGGTCCGGCACGTCGATCACCAGCAGACCTCCTGGCCGCAGCACCGCGTACGCCGCGTCCAGCTCCTCCTGCGGGTCGGTCGCGTGCTCCAGGTAGTGGAACATGCTCACCACGTCGTACGACCCGGGCCGGCGCACCGCCAGGTCCGTGAACGTCCCGCGGTGCCCATGACGCACCCGCCCCGCCCGCTGGGCGAGTTGGGCGCCGTCGGAGCGGTCGAGGCCGTCGAAGACCACGCCGGGCAGTGTCCTGCCGGCGCTCGCGCAGAAGTGCCCGTGCCCCGTGCCCACGTCGAGCCACTCCGCCGGCCCGGTCGGGCCGGCCAGGTGGGGGCGTACCGACTCCGCCCGGCGCCGGTAGGACGCGGTACGACCGGCGAACACCCCGCCCAGGCGCTCCTCGCCCAGACCGTCGTAGAAGTCCCGGTAGTAGAAGGCGAGTCCGCGCTCGCTGAGCCGGGGGTTCTGGAAGACGTGTCCGCAGTCGTGGCAGCGGTCCAGCGCGAACTCACCCGGCTTGTGCTGCAGGAGGTCGGTGGTGCGCAGCCAGCCGCCGAGCCGCGCCGAGCCGCACCAGGGACACCGGTGCTGCCGGGCCTCGAAGAAGACACCGGTGCCGTCCGCGAGTTCCCGCTGGTACGCCGCGCGCAGCACGGCCATCCGCGCGGCACGCTCCCGGCGTCTCGCCCGCCCCGTCCGCCCCGCCGGCTCCGGTCGCCCCGTGGCGGGAGACTCCGCCGGGTCACCGGATCCGCCGAGGTTTGCGCGCGGTGCGGTGCTCATACCTGGTCCTCCTGCCGTGCCAGCCGTTCGAGATGGTCCGCCGCGGCGCTCGCGCCCCCCGCCGCACGGAAGGCCGCGGAGACCTTCGCGGCGGCCGCCCGGACGTACGGCTCGTCCAGTACGGTGTCCAGCGCCTTGCCGATGACGGGGGCGGTGGCCCGCCCGAAGCGGATCCGCACCCCCGCCCCGGCGTCCGCCACTTGTGCGGCTATCACCGGCTGATCGTCCCGGATCGGCGCCACGACCAGGGGTACGCCGTGCCACAGCGCCTCGCACACCGTGTTGTGACCCGCGTGGCACACCACCGCAGCGGCGCGCTCCAGCAGGTCGAGCTGCGGGAGGAGGGGCACCGCGATGACGTCGTCCGAATCGTCCGTACGCCCGCCGCCGAGCGCGCCCTCCGGGTCGGCCACCACGGCCTGTACCCGCCCGGCCCGGGCCCGTACGGCGTGCGCCGCCTCCACGAGGAACCGCCTCCCCGCGTCGGCGTTCGCGGTCCCGAGCGTCACCAGCACCAGGGACCGGCCCGGGTCCAGCCGGTGCCAGGGGAACGCGGCGAGGCGCGGCCGGGCGGCCAGCGAAGGGCCGACCCAGCGGATCCGGTCGCCCCCGCGTGCGGCAGGCCCGGCCAGTTCGGGCGTGGTGAACGCGAGCACGAGGTGCGGGGAGAACCGGGGGTCGCCGGTGCCGCCCGGGCGCCCGATGCGGTCGCGGAGGTCGCGCAGCAGCCTGTCGTTCCAGGCTGCGACCCGTGGCATCGAGGCGAGCGCGTCCGCGAACTCCGCCGAGGTCGTCGCCGACGTGGCCCACGGCAGGCCCGAAGCCTCGGCCACCAGCGCTCCGGCGAGGGCCTGCTGGTCGGCGACGACCACGTCCGGCCGCAGGGCGTCGACCGCCCGCCGCACCCCGGGCGCCATCGCCTCGGCGAGCGGGACCAGGAAACGCTCCCACAGGAAGCGCAGCGCCTCTGGACCGCGCAGGTCCGGCGACCGCACGGCCTCCGGCGCCGGCGCCGACTCCGGGCCGACCGGCTGACCCGAGTCTTCGGGTCCTCCCGGTCCTCCCGACCCGCACGGATGGACCGTCGCGTCCGGCCCGGCCAGACGGCGGACGAGCGCGGGTTCACCCGCCCAGGCCACCCGGTGGCCACGGGAGGTGAGCGCGGACGCCACCCCGACGAGCGGGTTGATGTGCCCGACCAGTGGCGGCACCACGAACAGGAAGGAACTCACCGCGAGCCCACCTCCGGCCCGGTCAGGCAGCCGGACACGGTCGGTGCCGGCTGCTCCGCGCGCCGCGTTCCCGGCGGGACGTGCCGGCCGACCCAGTCGAGCACCGCGTCCCGTACGCGTCCGGGCGCCTCCACCAGCACCGAGTGCCGCAGGCCCGGCACCACCTCGGTGGTGCAGCGCGGCAGCAGCGCGCGCAGCCGGGGCGCCTGTTCGGCGAGGTCCGACTCGGCCCCGTACAGCGCGAGGACGGGACAGCGGATGGCGCGGATCTGCGCGTCGTCGAGCACCGGACTGGCCGGGATGTCCCGGGCGATGGTGGTGTCCCTGACCAGCCGCCCGGCGGACTTGGCCAGGCGGGCGGTGTGGTCACCCTGGTGAGCGGCGATCCAGTCCAGCGCGGCGCTCTCGTCGCGGCTCATCTCATGGTGGACCCGCTCCAGCAGCCGGGCCAGTTTGGCCGCCCACGCGGCCGTGGCGGGCTCCGACTCGACGACCACCAGGCTCGCCACCGCGTCCGGGCGCCGCAGGGCGTACGCGAAGGCGACCGTCCCGCCGTAGGAGTTGCCCACCAGATGGACCGGCCCGGGGACGTCGAGCGCGGTGAGCAGGGCGTCCAGGTCGTCGGTGAAGGCGTCGAGCCCGTATCCGGACGCGGGACGTGCGCTGCGGCCGTGTCCCCGGTGGTCGTACATGACCACGTCCAGCCCGGCGGCCGCGAAGGCCGGGGCAACGGTGAAGTAGTAGCTCGCCAGGCTGTCGGTGAGCAGGCCGTGGACCAGCACCACGGTGGCCCGTGCCGGACCGCCGTCCGCGGGCGAGAGGCGCTGCACGTGCAGCCGGACGCGGCCGGTGTCCACGACGGTCATCGGGGCCGCGCCGCGTCCGGGGCCTTGAGGCAGAGGCAGATGTGCTCGACCAGCCGGCCCACGTCCAGCTCGATGATCTCCTCCAGCTCCATGTCCGCCACGAACTCGGCGAAGTTGACCGCCCGGCCGTAGCGCTCCTCCAGCAGCCCGGCGAGCGTGACCAGGTCGATGCTCTCCAGTTCGAGGTCCCTGCCGAAGCGGGTCCTCATCGTGACCTCGCCCTCCTGCAACGCGTATCCCCCCAGCACCTGCTGGATCATGTCGGTGAGTTCCGCGAGCACCTCCGCCTCGTCGGCGCCCTCGGACACGCCGGGCCGGCTGGTCGTCACGACTCGTCCCCCTCGTCATGGTCGGTGCCCGGGCCCGGCGGTTCCGGATCCGGGCCGGTCGTCCACGCCACCACGTACGCGCGCGGTGGCAGTCCCGGCGGATTGGCGACCTCTGCGCAACGGACCTGGTACACCCGAGCCGGTGCGTCCGTCGCGTGCGCTGCGTATGCCGCGTGCGCCGCGTCCGGAACGTCATGTACGTCCGGCACGTCCGGTGTGCGCGGCCGCTGGACGCGGACCGTCAGCCGGTCCGGCTCCGCCGCCGTCACCGCGAAGTCCCTGGGCCGGCCCGCGAAGCCGGTGCCCTCCGCCTTGGCGACGGCCTCCTTGGCCGCCCAGAAACGGGTGAACCACAGCTCGGGCGGCTCGCCCGAGTCGGCCTGACACACTGCCAGGAGCGAGCGCTCGTCCTCGCCGAGCGCGGTGGCGACGGTGGCCTCGTCCGGCACGGTGATCTCCTCGATGTCGATCCCCGGCCCCGTCCGGTACGCCCGAGCGTCGCCCCCACCCGTCCCCTCCGGCGGTCGCGCCGGACGGACCAGGGCGACACCGGCCTCGGCGCGGTGCGCCAGCGACACCTCCAGCGGAGGCAGCGTACGGCCGTGCCTGCCGGTGACCCCGGGCCGTCCCGACGGCTCGTTGACGACCATGAGTTCGGCCGGGAAGACCGGCCCCTCCCCGGCGTCCCACAGCAGGCGGCGCACGGCGTCCTTCGCGGCGATCCGGCCCAGCAGCCACTGCCGGCGGCCGCGCGGCGGCCTGGCGGCGTACGCGGCACGCTCCGGTCCGCCCAGCGCGTTGCGCATGATCAGCTCCCGCGAGGCCAGGTCGGGCCAGCGTTCGAACACCAGGGACCAGCCACCCGGCCCGGTCACCGACAGGGTGTTGCGCTCGGGGAAGCGTTCCACGGGCCGGGTGTGCGGATCGTTGTCGAAGCGCCGGTCCTGCCAGCCGGACAGTTCCGCCCACACCCGGCCGGCCACGGTGAGGACCGCATCGGCCTCCAGGACCGTGTCCGTCAGGGACACGATCCGCACCAGGCACTCCACCGGCGTGCCGGGCCGCGGGTGCGGGCCGAAGAAGCGCATCCGCCGCATCCGCACCGGAAACACAACGGTCCTGTCGGCGCGGGTCGCCATGATCCAGTAACCGAGGACTTGGCCGACGTTGTCCAGCAGCGCGCCGGGAGCGGGCGGAGTGGTGAGGGTCGCGCGCACGTGCCGGTCGCCGATCGCGGAGAGGCTGGTCATGCCCTGGAAGGCCGGGCCGTGGAACATCCAGCGTTCGCGGTAGACCTGTTCGGCCGTGTGGTCGGGCACCCGCTCCGACGAGGGGTCCGGCGGCGCCGGCGGCAGCGGCGCCCCGGGGTGGCGGGCGGCCAGCTCCACCACCGCGCGCGCGTGCGGACCGAACGACACCGCCACCCGGTCCGGCGCGCACCGGGTGACGGCGACCGGGACGGCCACCGGCTCGGCCGCGGTCAGCCACCGGTCGAAGCACGCGTCGTGCACCGCCACGGCCACCTGCCCGGGTACGGCCCGTTCCGCCGCCGCCATCAGGTGCGCCACGATCGTCGTCGCCGGCACCACCGGCCAACGGTCCGTGACGTCCGGCCAGTTCGCCCGCTGCGGAAAGAAGCAGTGGTCCAGCAGATACGGCATGTCCTCCACCGCGACGCGCACCGTCTCGTGCCGCGTGGGGCCTCCGTCCGGCCGGACCGCCGCCGCCCCGTTCCCGGGACGCGCGGCGGGCGCGGCAGGCTCGGGCCCCGGCGGCACCAGCGCCATCCGGCCCGGCCCGTCGCGCCGGTCGTGCCCGTGGGCGAGCGGCGTAGGTGTTCCTGTCGGTTGGTGTACGGGCACGCTCGACCGCGCGGCGGCGAGCAGCGTGGCGGCGGCCTGCGCGGTCTCCTCCAGCAGTGCCGCCAACTCCGCCGCGACGGGACCGGTGGCCGCTGCCGGGTGCGCGGGGCCGGCCGGAGGTGTGCCGACGGACACGTGAGCGGTCCGGTGGACGGTGCCGGGCGTCCCCCCAGGACCCGCAGGTTGAGGCGAGTCACCCGGACCGGCCGCAGGGACGTCGGCAGCCAGGCGGATGGCGTCCGGCCCGGTGGACACCGCGGCGGGGGAGGGGACCGGTGTCAGGGGCGGACGGGCCGACGGCGGCAGGGTCACCAGTGCGCCGTCCAGGTCGAGCCGGACGGGACGCCCCGCCCGCGCCCCGGGCCGCGTGCCGTGAGGCCGGGCACGCCCGGACGCGTCGGCGAACGGGGCCCCCGGCGTGTGGGGCCCTGGGACGCCGGACGCGATACCCGACGTGTCGGCTGCCCGCACGCCGGGCGCGTCGGCCGTCGCGACGCCGTACGCGTCCGGAGCCTCGACGGCCCGCGGGCTGGTCGGGGCGCCGGCCGTCCACAGGGCGGTGGCCGCACGCCGTAGCTGGGCCAGTCCCTCGCGCTGCGCGGAGTTGGCGGCCACCACCAGGTGGTCCCGCCCGGCCAGCGTGTCCCCCACGAGGGAACCGAGCTGCCCGGGGCCCGCCTGGACGAAGACGCGGAACCCCGCCTCGTACAACGCCTCGGTCAGCCCGCGGAAGCGGACCGGTTCGAGCAGGTGGCGTACGAACAGCTCCCGGACGCCCGCCTCGTCGTCCGGATACGGCGCCCCCGTCGTGGCGGACCAGACGGGGGTGTGCGGGGTGCGCAGCGGCAGCCGTTCGGCGGCCTGCCGGAACGGCCCGAGGCACGGCGCGAGCATCGGCGTGTGGAAGCCGGAGCGGAACGGCAGCGTGCGTACCAGTATCCCCTCGGCGCGCAAACCGGCAGCGAACCGCTCCACCGCCGTGGGCGGTCCGCAGACCATGGACTGGTTGGGCGCGTTGTCGTGCGAGACGACCACATCCGGGTGGTTCCCCGCGGCCAGCAGCCCGGCCACCCGTCCGGCGGGCGCGCCGACGGCCGCGTACGCCAGGTCGGCCGCCCGGACGGTCTCCGGGTCGAGGGCGGCCATGAACGCGTCCACCGCCTCCTCCTCGTACAGCCCGCCCGCGGCCATCGCCGTCCACTCCCCGACGCTGTGTCCGGCGACCGCGTCCGGGACGACGCCGATGCGGCGCAGCGCCGTGTCCATCAGTCGGCCGACGGCGACGACACCGAGCCCGTGCCGGCCCAACCCGCCCGGCCCGGCCAACCCGCCCGGTCCGGCCTGGCCCTCAGGACCCTGGTCGCGGTGGGTCTCGGGTCCGGCAGGCGGGCGCGACAGGCCGAACCGGGCGGCGACGTCGTCGACCCGCGGAGCGAACCCGGCCTCCAGACCAGGGAACAGGAAGGCCGTCCTGCCGGTCTCGGCCGCGCCGGCACCGAGCAGCGGCCGCGGCCGGAACCAGACGTCGCCGCGCCCGTGCCAGGGTTCGCCCTGGGCCAGGGCCCGCCGGGCGAGGGCGAGCCGCTTGGGGGTGGGGCCGACGACGCCCAGCCGTACCGGCCCGGCGTCCGCGTCGGCCGGACGCTCGTCCACTCCTCCTGACGCCGCATGCGCGTCCAGAAGGCCGGCGAGGGCGTCGGGCGTCGCCGCGGCCAGGAGCAGCACCCGCTCGGGCTCCTGAACGACTGCCCGATGCGCGGCCCGCCCCCGAGCCTGTTCCGGGGCCTGTTCGAGGACGACGTGCGCGTTGATCCCGCCGAAACCGAACGCGTTGACCGCCGCCCGGCGCGGCGCGCCGTCCGCCCCGTTCGCCCCGGCCGCCTCCCAGGGGGCCGCCCGTGCCAGCGGCCGGAAACGGGTCTCGGCCAGCGCCGGATGCGGGTCCTCGCAGTGCAGCGTCGGCAGCAGTACGCCGTGGTGGACGGCGAGCGCAGCCTTGACGAGACCGGCGACCCCGGCGGCGGGCATGGCGTGCCCGATCATGGACTTCACCGAACCGATCACGGGCCGGTGCTCCGGCCGCCCGGCGTCGCCGTCACCCGTCGCCGGTCCGAACACCGCGCGTATGGTGGCCAGTTCGGCGGAGTCGCCCGCCGGGGTGGCCGTACCGTGCGCCTCCAGCAGCCCCAGGGAGCCGGGCGCCGCGGGATCCAGCCCGGCGGCCCGCCAGGCCGCCCGCACCGCTCGTGCCTGCCCGGCCGGGTCGGGGTTCACCAGGCTGGAGGTACGGCCGTCGCTGCTGATCCCGGTGCCGCGGATCACCGCGTACACCCGGTCGCCGTCGCGCTGCGCGTCGGCCAGGCGCTTGAGCACCACCACACCCGTGCCCTCACCGATGAGGAGCCCGTCGGCCCCGCGGTGGAAGGGACGGATCCGCTCGCTGGGGGACAGGGCGCGCAACTGCGAGAACACACTCCACAGGGTGATGTCGTGGCAGTGGTGCACGCCCCCGGCCAGCATCAGGTCACACCGGCCGGCGGTCAGCTCGGCGACCGCCTGGTCCACGGCCAGCAGCGACGACGCGCACGCGGCGTCCACCGTGTACGCGGGCCCCCGCAGGTCGAGACGGTTGGCGACCCGGGACGCGACGAGGTTGGGCACCAGGCCGATGGCGTCCTCCGGCCGGTCGGGACCGAGGCGTTCGGTGAACGCCGCCCGCACCCGTTCCAGCTGGTCCGGATCCAGGCCGGGAACCAGTTCGCCGAGGGTGTGCACCAACTGGCGGGCGGTGCGCACCCGTTGGTCCAGGCGGGCCAGACCGGGCGTGAGGTACCCGCCCCGCCCGAGCACGATGCCGGTACGGTCGCGGTCCGGCAGCCGGTCGGTGCCCCCCGCGTCGGCCAGCGCGTTCGCGGCCACGTGGAGCGCGATCAGCTGGTCCGGCTCGGTACCGGGTACGGAGTGCGGCATCACGCCCAGGCGGGTGACGTCCACCTCGGCGACCGCGTCGACGAACGCGCCCCGCCGGCAGTAGACCCGGTCGGCCGCCGCCGGCTCCGCCGCGCTCCCCGGCCGGTAGTAGGCGGCGTCCCAGCGTCCGGGCGGGACCTCACCGATGACGTCGACGCCCGCGCACAGGTTGCGCCAGTAGGCGGCCAGGTCGGGAGCGCCCGGCAGCAGCACGGCCATGCCGGTGATGGCCACCGGGACGGCGGCGGTGCGGCCCTGGCGCGTGCCGGCGGAGGTGCCGCCTCCGTACGCGGGGGCGGTGGCGCCGGGCCCGTACGGGATGGCGGGGGTGCCGCCTCCGTGTGACGACGCGGGACGGCTCACCTCACCACTCCGAGGCGGTCAGGACGACGGCACGTTCCGCCGGGTCGCCCCAGGCCAGCTCCCGCAACAGGGCCAGGGCGCCCTCCTCCGGATCGATCAGGCGGACTCCGCGCCGGGCGTAGTGGCGGGCCAGCTCCGGGCCGACCATGCCGCCGTGGTCCTCCGAGGGCGCCCACGGCCCCCAGTGCACGGTCAGCGCCCGCCGCCCGGTGCGGGCCGCCCAGGCGGCGCCGTACGCCTCCAGCGCGTCGTTGGCCGCCGCGTAGTCGGCCTGGCCCCGGCTGCCGAGGACGGCCGCCACACTGCCGAACAGGACGACGAAGGAGGGGAGTTCGGCCGCCGGCAACTGCTCCACCGCCGTGAGCAGCGCGGCCGCGCTCTCCGTCTTGGTGCCGTGGACGCTACGGAAGGACGCCTCCGACTTGTCCTCGATCAGCCGGTCCTCGATCACCCCGGCGGCGTGGATCACCCCGTCGACGCGGCCGTGCTCGGCGTGGATCTCCTTGACGGCCTGGAGCACGGCCGCCGCGTCGCGGCAGTCGGTACCGCGGTACCCGGCCCGGCCGCCGGACGCCCGTACGGCTTCCAGCGTCGCGCTCACCTCCCGCTGGGCCAGTACCAGGTCGGCGGCACGGTCCACCGCGGCCGGCGAGTCGTGGCGCCCGGTCTCGGCGAGCACCCGGCGCAGTGCGGCGCGGTCGCGTGCGGCGGCGGTCACCGGGTCCTCCGGCCCGGTGGGCAGCGGCGTACGGCCGAGGAGCTCGATCCGGCACCGCGCGGCGGCCGCCAGCACGGTCACGCACCGCGCGGTGATCCCACGGGCCCCGCCGGCGACGACCACGACGCTGTCGCGGTCCAGCCCCAGGGCCAGCGCCTCCGCGGCGCCCTCGCCGGCCGGGCCCGCGCCGGTACCCGCGAGCGGGCCGAGCGGTGCCTCGACGAGCCGCGGCACGAAGCGTCCGCCGGGCGCGCGCACCACGACGGGCTCGGGCTCGGAGCCGTCCGTGGGCAGTTCCTCCAGCAGCGCGGCCGCCGCTCCGGCCGGCCCGTCCGCTCCACCGGGATCGAGCGCGACGCAGCGCACCACGACGCCGGGGTACTCGCGGGCGGCGGTCCGTATCAGCCCGTCCGTCCCGGCCGCCCTGGCGCCGTGCCCCGCCTCCCGGACGACCAGCAGACGACCCGGGGCACCCCGCAGGGCATCCCGTACGACGCGGAACCCGGCCGGCAGGAACGGCGGCCCGTCGTCCTCGCCGAGTGCGCCCAGCACGACGACGCCGTCCGTACGCCCCTCCGCCACGCCCGCCAGGTCCTCGTCGGCCGTCACCACCTGCGCGCCCCGCACGGCGAGCAGCGCCCGCAGCTCCGCGGCGGTCCCGCGCCGGTCCCCGGCACCGTCGCCGAGCAGTACCCACCGGGTGCCGGTGAGGTCCGCCCCCGCACCGGCGGTGCTCGCCGCCGCGGTGCGCACCACCCGGTACCGCCTCGGGGCGGTCACAACCAGCTCGTCGGCCTCCGTTCCGGCTCCCGGCGACGCGGTTCCCGAGTCCGGTGCGACGGTGGGTCTCGCGCCGCTGGGTACGTGGTTCCTCGCAGGACTTGTACGGACCGGGGCCGCGAATGGGGCGGGCCGTTCCTCGGGCGGTCCTGCGAGCGGGGCGTAGGCCGTCGCGCGGGTCACCAGCCACCGGGCGATCTCCGACGCCGTCCGCGCCCGTGTCAGTTCCTCCAGCTCGGCGTCGTCCAGCGCCGCCGGCAGGGAGCCGCCCGAACCGCCGAGCCGGCGCGCCAGTTCGCCCGCGATCTCGGCCCGCTTGATCGAGTCGACGCTCAGGTCGGCCTCCAGGTCGAGCCCCGGCTCGACCATGTCCAGGGGATAGCCGGTGCGTTCGCTGATCAGCTCAAGTACGGCCGACAGCACCGATTCCTCGGTGAGGCCCACCGACTCGGACCCGGGCTCGGCAACGTGTGCGGCGGCCGGTTCCGGCTCCGGTTCCGGCACGGGCATCGATGGCTGCACCGGGACAGGTGCCGGCACCTGTGCAGGCATCTGAGTCCGCATCTGCGCCTGCGTCCGCATCTGCGCCTGCGCCGGCGCTGGTGCCGGCGACGACGCCGTCCCGCCCGGCACGCCGCCGAAGTAGGCCAGCAGGACGTCGCGCTGCGCGGCGATCATCTCGCGGCTGCTGCGCAGGAATTCGGCGATCAGCGCGTCCGGCGCGCCGGATGACGCGTCACCGGATGCCGCTGCACCGTACGGCGCCTCACCGGGGGGTGTCGTCACGGGGGCCTCCACTCGTCGGGCGGGCGCGAGGGCGCCGGCCAGCGGTTCGCCGGAGGCGGTACGGACGAGGTGTCCGTCCACGGTCCAGCCGGGCGTGCGGGTGCGCGGGGTGGCGGCGCGGTCGATGTCGACGGCGTCCCGCCCGCGGAACATCCAGTCGTTCACCACCGGCAGCCCGGCGACCGCCAGCCGGGCGAGAGCGTCGAGAAGGCCGGCCAGACCGCTGCCGACGCGCGGTTCGCACGCGGCGACCTGGTGCGGCCTCTCACCCAGGACGTCCGCGACGAGCCGCGTCAGCACCCTTCCGGGCCCGACCTCGACGAAGGTCCTGGCCCCGGCGTCGTACATCGCCTCGATCTGCGCCGCGAACCGCACCGGCGCCCCGATCTGCGCGGCGAGTTCCTCCCGCACCTCCTGCGGGCCGGCCGCGTAGGGGCGGGCGGTACGGTTGGCCCACACCGGGAACTCCGCTTCGTACAGCGGCTGTTCCTCCAGGACCCGGCCGAAGTCGGGACCCGCCGCGGCCACGACCGGGCTGTGGAAGGCGCACGCCACCGGCAGCCGCTTCACACCGAGACCGGCGTCCCGCAACCGGCGTACCGCGGTCTCCACCCCCTGCGTCGGTCCCGACAGGACGCTCTGCCGCGGGGCGTTGTGATTGGCGACCACCAGCCCGTCCGGCAGCGGCGGGCCGCCCAGCACCCGCTCGACGTCCTCCGGCGCGGCGGCCACCGCCGCCATGGCGCCGGGGTCGTCACCGGCGGCGTCCAGAATGGCCGTGGCGCGGGCGGCACTCAGCCGCGGCAGGTCCCCGGGGTCGATGACACCCGCGGCGCACAGGGCGACCAGCTCGCCGTAGCTGTGGCCGGCGGCCATGTCGGGTCGTATCCCGCAGCGGGTGAGCACGTCGTACGCCGCCAGCTCCACCATGCCGAGGGCCGGCTGCGCGGCCCGTGTGTCGGTGAGGGCCCGCCGCGCCTCCTCGCGGCCGGCGTCGTCGAAGGCGGCGGGCGGGTACAGCGCCCGGACGGCCCGGGCGGCCCGCGCGTCGTCCGCGTCGGTGGCGAGCAGCCGGCCGAGGTCGGGGAAGGTGGTGAAGAGGTGGGCCGACATCCCGGGCCGCTGGCTGCCCTGACCGGGGAAGAGGAACGCGGTACGCCCGTCCGGCTCCGCCCCTCCCTCGGCCGCCAGGTACACGCCGGCCCCCGCACCCGAACCCGTACCAGTACCTCTGTCCGCGCCCGCCCCCGCGGACGTCCCCGCGCCCGGCCCTCCGTCTGCCTCCGCTTCGACGGTCGGTTCCACGGCCGCGCGCAGCCGCCGGCACAGGTCCTCCGTGTCGGTGGCCACGAAGGCGATCCGGACGGGCCCGCGTGCCCGCGCGGCGCGGTGGGACGCGGTCGCGGCCAGGTCGCGCAGCCGCCACGGGGCGTCACCGCCGACGGCCGCCGTGGCCAGGTCCAGCAGACCGGCGGCGGCGCGGCGGGCGGACGCCGGGTCGGCGCCCCGGAACAGGAACAGCTCGGCGGGCCACGCGTCCCGGGAGTGCGCGGGCGGCGGACCGTCCCCCGCGTGGGCGGCCAGCACGGCGTGGAAGTTGGTGCCGCCGAAGCCGAAGGCGCTGACCCCCGCGTACCTCCGCTCGGGGGCGGCCGTCCAGGGCAGGGCCTCCCGGTGGAAGACGAAGGGGCTGTCACCGTTTCGCCAGGCGGAGTTCGGCCGCTCGAGGTGCAGGGTGGGCGGACGCACTCCGGTGTACAGGGCGAGTGCGGTCTTGATGAGCCCGGCCAGTCCCGCCGCGCACTTCGTGTGCCCGATCTGGGACTTCACCGATCCGAGCACACAGCTCCCGCGGCGGGCACCCGCCTCGGTGAAGAGGTCCGTGAGGACCGCCAGTTCGGTGCGGTCGCCGACCACGGTGCCGGTGCCGTGCGCCTCCACCAGACCGACCTCGGCGGGGGAGACGCCGGCGCTCCGGTAGGCACGGTCCAGGGCGGCCCGCTGGCCCTCCGGCCGTGGCGCGGTCAGGCCGAGGGAGCGGCCGTCGCTGGACGCGCCGACGCCCTTGATGACCGCGTACACCCGGTCCCCGTCCCGCTCGGCGTCCGCGAGACGCTTGAGGACGACGCAGGCGACGCCCTCCCCGAGGGCGATCCCATCGGCGGACCGGTCGAAGGCGCGGGAGCGGCCGGTCGGGGACAGGGCGTGCACGGAGGTGAAGAGGGCGTAGTCATTGATGCCGTTGTGCAGGTCGGCGCCACCGCACAGCATGACGTCGCTGGTGCCCAGGACGAGTTCCTTGCAGGCCACGTCCACGGCCGCCAGCGAGGAGGCGCAGGCGGCGTCCACGGTGTAGTTGGGGCCGCGCAGGTCGAGACGGTTGGCCACCCGGCCGGCGACGACGTTGGCGAGCAGCCCGGGGAAGGTGTCCTCGGTGAGCCGGGGCAGTTGCTCGTCCAGACCGGCGGGCACGTGCCCGTAGTAGGAGGGCAGGACGGCGCGCAGGGTGGAGGCGTTGGACAGGTCGCTTCCGGCCTCGGCGCCGAACACCACACCGGTCCGCGTACGGTCGAAGGCGCGGCCGTACTCGCCGTATCCGGCGTCCTCCAGGGCGCGCCGGGACGCTTCGAGCGCGAGCAGCTGGACGGGCTCGATGCTGCCCAGAGACGCCGGTGGAATGCCGTAGCGCAGCGGGTCGAACGGGATGCGTGGCAGGAACCCGCCCCACCGGGACGAGCTGGCCGCAGCGGCGCCGTCCGGACCGGCGGCGCAGTGCACGGCGGGATCCCACCGCTCCCGGGGCACTTCGGTCACGGCGTCACGGCCGTCCAGCACCTGCGCCCAGTAGGCGGCCAGGTCGGGCGCCTGGGGAAACATGCAGGCCATGCCGACGACGGCCACGTCGAGCGGAGCGGCCACCGGGACGCCGCCCTCGGCCCGCTCGGTGCCCCGCACCGACCTCGCGGGGGCGTGTGACACCGCCTCCACGGCGCCCTGAACCGCGGCCCCGCCAGCGCCCCGCGACGCGTCCCGGGCGCGCAGGGCGGCGCGCCTCCGGTCGAGGAAGGCGGCGGCCTCGTCGGTGACGGCCGTGTGGAGGGCGGCGACGGTGGTGGTGGCATCGCGCAGCACCGCCACCTCCCCGGCCATGAACATCCCCTCGGCGTACTGCCGTTCCTCGTCCACCGGGACGGGCGCGCCGGGTCCCGTACGCTCGACGCCCTTGCTCGCCAGCCGCAGCCGGCCGACGTTCAGGCGCTCGAGCCGCTCCCAGACCTCGCGGTCGCCGAGGCCCTGCGCCCGCAGGTTGGCCGCCAGGTCGTGGAAACCGTCGCTGAACGGGCTCGGTACGCATCGTGTGGCGTGCCCGGGAGCGGTGTGCAGCAGTGTGGTGGCTTCGGCGGCCAGCACCTGCCGCTGGAACAGCGGCCGTACCGCGCCGTGGTCGACGGCCTCCCGGGTGAACAGATACGCGGTGCCCATCAGCACGCCGACCGCGCACCCGCGGGCGGTGAGAGGTGTGGCCAGGGCGGCGACCATCGCCGCCGAACGGGCGTCGTGCACGCCGCCCGCGAAGAACACCTCGATGTGGGGCGCGGCGTCGGGATCGTCCCTCAGGTGGTCGAGCAGGACTCCGGTCTGCGCCTCCCAGAGCGGGAAGCTGTTGCGGGGTCCGACGTGGCCCCCGCATTCGGCACCTTCGAACACGAACCGGCGCGCGCCCTGCCCGAGGTACTGGCGCAGCAGCCCGGGGGAGGGCACGTGCAGGAAGGTCCGTATGCCGTCCGCCTCGAGCGCCCGTGCCTGCGAGGGCCGGCCCCCGGCGATGACGGCGTGCGTGGGCCGGTGCGCGCGTACCGCGTCGAGTTGTGCCGTACGGGTGTCCTCCGGCGCGAAGCCGAGGATCCCCACGCCCCAGGGGCGGCCGTCGAGCGCGGTCGCCGCCTCGGCGAGCAGGGCGTCGGCCTGTTCCCGGCCGGCGAGGGCCAGGGCGAGGAAGGGCAGGGCGCCGGCGTCGGAGACCGCGCGGGCGAAGCCGGCCCCGTCGCTCACCCGGGTCATCGGGCCCTGTGCGACGGGCAGGGGTGTGCCGAGCGCCCGGCTCATGGGCGATCCGGTACCCAGGCCGCGGGCGGCGGTGCCGTCCCCGGTCGCGGCCACGACGGCTTCGGTGACGGCGCGGACGGCACCGGCCGCGTCCCCGTACCGGTCGGCGAAGTCGGCGGCGAGGAAGGCGTCCTGCCCGACGGGCAGCAGCCGGCTGTCCGGGTCCCGCCCGCCGAGCAGGGCCGCGATCTCGCCCTCAGGCAGTTCGGCGACCGGCGGGCCGCCCGGCCCGGGGCGGTGCAGGAAGCGGTGGCCGCCCATTACCGTGGTCTCCGAGCCGTCCAGGGAACGCAGGACCGCCCGGACGGATGCGGGGAGCGCCGACTCCGCGAGGAGGGCCAGCTGGGTGTCGAGCACCACCCCGGCGGCTCCGCCGACGACCGCGGCGGCGGCCGTGCCCGGCGCCATGCCCCCGCAGGCCCACACCGGCGGCCCGTCGGGGAACGGGCCGAGCACGTCGAGGAGCTGCTGCAGCAGTACGAAGGTGCTCAGTTCGCCGATCCGGCCGCCGCACTCGCTGCCCCGGGCGATCAGGCCGTGCGCGCCGTCGGCCAGGGCGGCCCGGGCCTCCGCCAGTCCGGTGACCTCGGCCAGCACGCGGACACCTGGCGGCAGGTCACCGGTTCGCACAGCGGCCCCGGCGCCCAGGAGCACGGTACGGGGGCCGCCGCGGCCGCCGAGCAGACCGGCCGTGTCCTCGGGGCGTAACCGGCAGTGTGGCCCGATCCGCACTCCGTACCGACCGGGGAGCCACCCCCGCAGATCGCCGAGCGCGGCTCGGGCGGCCCGGTCCCCGTTTCCGAGGTCCAGGACGCCGAGTCCGCCGCCACGGGTGATGGCGGCCGCGAGACGGGCGTCCGGATCGCCGAAGGGGGTCAGTCCGATGACCGGATTCAGGACGTGCGCTGCCGACGTCATAATTCTCCGAATGTGCGATGGCGTTGCCCGGAGGGGGATTCCGGCCATGACAAAGGCCGCGGGAAGCACAAGGTCGCGCAAACCCGAACGACAGTTCGGGCCTTTCGGTGAACGTAGCGAAAGTAGCGCCAAGTTACTGAAGGGTCAACGCTGCGTCCCTGATCCGAGGGCGGCGACCGCGGCCACGCTCGCGGTGCCGGGTGGCTGTCCCGTCCGAAAGGCGGTGGCTGAACCCGCAGTTCCGCGAGGTGCCGCCGGTGGACGAATGACGCATGAATGGCGCACGAACGACGTCCCGAACGACGTCCTGAATGCCGCCTTGAATGACGCCTCGAATAGGGCCTGACCGGTGTCGGAATGGCGCGATGAAGAGGGTGATGAATGGCGTGAACCAGGCGAGCGCCACCACGTGCGGCAGGTGCGGAAAACAGGACGGTACTGGTCAGTAGCATCGGCTGGCCGGCCGCGGCTCCCGCGGCCCGCCACCACTGGTGTCCGGTTCTGGTCGGGCAAGGAATCAGCCGTACGCGGCGGTCCTCACCGCGCCGCTGCCACCTCGCACCTGTGCGAAACGTCCCTCTCCCGCCCCACCCGCCTTTCACGTCACCCGCGTACCGGCGCCTCATCTCGACCGGTACCAAAACGGGTGTCCGACCTCCGCCTGCCGGCGCTCTGCCGGCGCTCGCGGTCATGCCTTTGGCATGAGGCAAGGTAGCGATTGGGTGTCAGCGTGCCGCGCTCGCATTGCCCGGCGCCGGGTCCTTCCGTTGAACCTGGGCATGCAGCCCTTTCACTTCGCGGTCCTGGACGCCGTCTCGTGGCGCGAGGCCGACGACCCCTGCCCGCACTGCGCTGCCCTCCTGCCCTCCGGTGAACCGGGCGGGAAGGCGAACGAGAAGCCGCCCACCGCGCGGTCCCACCGGGTGGCCGCCCCCATCACCGGGGAACGCGCACCCGCCGTGCGCATGGTCATGATCGCCTGGTTCACCGCCACCACGGTGCTGTCGGTCGTCCTGACCCTGACCCGGTGACGGCTGCCGTCGCCGCCGCTGCCGACTCCCGGAGGGCGCCGAGCTGCGGGCGAGGGAAAACCCGGAGGAACGGACCGGCAGCCCCCTGCTAGGGTGCGCCGGTGCCGGCGATCAGGAAGTTTCAGGTCACCTTCGACTGCGCGGAACCGGAGCGCCTCGCTCGTTTCTGGTGCGAGGTGTTGGGATACGTCGTACCGCCACCACCGGCGGGGTTCGACACGTGGGACGACTATCAGCGCTCGCTTCCGCCCGAGGAGCGGGATGCGTGGTTCGCTTGCACGGATCCCTCAGGAGTGGGCCCGCGACTGTACTTCCAGCGCGTCCCCGAAGGGAAGGCCGCCAAGAACCGGCTGCATCTCGACGTGCGGGTCGGGACCGGCCTCGTGGGGGAGGAGCGCCTGGCTGCCCTTGAGGCCGAACGCGCGCGGCTGGTCCCGCTCGGCGCCGTCCATGTGCGGACCCTGTACGACGGCAATGACGCGTGCATCCCGATGCTGGACATCGAGGGCAACGAGTTCTGCATCGACTGAAGCCCCCCGCGCCCCGCGGCCGCCGCGAGCCTCCGAGGTTCGGGGGAGCAGGAGCCTCGTCAGTCGCCCGCCACCACGGTGAAGGTCGCGGTGGCGCTGCCCTTCTCGCCCCAGTCGGTGGTGACGTCGGCCGTCAGGCGGTAACCGCCGACTTCGTCCAGGCTGTCACCGAAGTTGAACAAGGTGACGCCCGGAGGCCGGCAGCGATCGCTGGTCTCGGTCTGTACGACGGTGTCACCCCGGCTGAGGATCCACTGGACGTAGCAACCGGTGTCAATGCGGCCGGCACGGTCGTACACCTTGGTGTTGGCCCCCGGAGTGGCGCCGCGCCGGTAGGTGGCGGGGCCGACCTTGCCGCGGGTGCCCATGTCGATCGACACGTTCAGCGGGCCGGAGTGCCCGGTGTCGAGGGCCTCGGGTTCCTCCGGGAGGTCGGGCTCCTCCCGGGCCCCGTCGTCCGCCGGGGCCCCACGGCCCCCCGGGTCGTCAGCGGCCGGCGGATCGGGCTGCGAAGTCGCCTGTGCGGGCTCGTCGTTGGCGGGCGCGCGGTCCCCGGGCGGTGGGTACGTCGCGGCCGGGGCGTCCGGACGGGGAGCCGTGTCCGACGGCACGGGCGGTGCCGCGTCCTGCTGGGCGCCAGGGACGTCCGCTCGGCTCGGCGTGTTGAAGAAGGTGCTCCAGTACGGCGGGACCAGGCCGAACACCGCCACCACCAGGCCCAGTACGCCGAGCACCATCATCGTGGTCGCCCAGGTCTTGCCGGCGGAGGAATTCTCCGATGCCATAACGGCTCCCTCGCTCACGCCCCCGCGCACGGTGCCCTTGAGCCCCGCCCGCCAGGAGCCGCGCCGTCTCCGGCCCTCCACCCTGCCGACCGGACCACCAGTCTAGGAGCAGCCGGGCACGTCGGACGCGGTTCGCGGAAACTGGGGCTCAGCACGCCGGATGAGCCTCGCGTCGCCCGGATGGAGGCACCTGTCGCGTACGCCGCGCTGTCCCGCATCAGCCGGGGACGTGCGGGTAGAAGGGCGGCACTGTCGCCGGTCGGAGCCGCAGGGCATCCGAGTCATCTCAGAAGGGAAGTCACTCCCATGTCATCCTCGCTGGTCGAAACAGTGGACACGCAGGCGCCCGTCTCCCTGATCTGGCAGCTGTGGAGCGACGTCACGAAGTGGCCGCGGTTCCTCACCCACGTCCAGCGGGTCGACCGGATCGACGAGCGCCGGTTCACGTGGTGGCTGGCCCTGCCCGGGGCCGACAAGTACTTCACCGCCGAGCTGACCGAGGTCGTCCCGGAGGAGCGCATCGCCTGGAAGGCGACGGCCGGTACCCAGCACGCCGGTGTCGTGACCTTCCACCGGCTGAGTGACACCACCAGCCGTGTCACCATCCAGCTCGAGTACGAGCCCGAGGGCTTCGTCGAGCACCTCGCGGCCCTGACCAACCTGGACAGGACGGTGGCCAACTACGACCTGGGACAGTTCCAGCGGATGGCCGAGGAACTCGCCGCACAGTCCTGACCGTGCCGGACGGCACCGCTCGACGCTCAGCAAGGCGTACATCCGGCTCAGGTGTCGACGTCGGAGGTGGCCAGGAGGGTGCGGCCGGCTGCGAAGAGGCGTGCGCAGCGTTGGGTCATGGCTTCCGGGGACTCTTCGGGATGGTTGACCCACCAGCGGACGAGGGCGCTGCACAGGCCGCGCCAGGCGTACTTCAGGGCGTCGGCGTCGAGCGGGTCGCGGGTTCCCGCCGCCTGGAGGGCGTCGGCGCCGAGCGGTTCCTCGGTTCCCGCGGTCTGTAGGAGGCCGGCGGTGCCAAGGGCCGCGAGGTCGTCGATGGCGCTGCGGTAGTGGGCCGCGCGTTGTGCCGCCTCGCTGCCGGGCGGCAGTGTGGCGTCGTACAGGACGAACCACGCCGTGCGCTGCGCGTCCAGGGCGGTGAACAGGGCGTGCAGGACGCGCAGGGCGGTGGGTGGCGAGCCGGTGCCGTGCTCGGCCATCGCGGCACGTAGGGCGTCCAGCAGCCGGTCGCCGATGGGGGTGAGGCAGGCGAGGTAGAGGTCCTGCTTGCTGCCGAAGTACTGGTGCAACAGGGGCTTGGTGACGCCGACTCGGGCGGCGACGACGGTCATGGTGGTGGCCTCGAAACCGTGCCGGCCGAACTCCTCGGTGGCTGCGGCCAGCACCTGCTGTTCGCGTGCGGCTCGGGGGACGCCTTTGGTGCCGGCCCTGGACGGGAGTGTTGTCATGAGCGCGATATTACCCTAAGGTAAATTACCGTTGGGTACATTCACTTGACCCTGCTGGGAGCACCCCTATGCGCGCCACCCCGTCCGGTCCCGGCACCACCCGCGCCCGCTCCTGGTGGGGCTGGGGCTACACCGACGCCCATCCCGACGACACCGAGTGCGCCGCCATGGGCGCCCTGGTACCGGGCACCCTGCCCCGCCCGCTCCCCGTACCCCGGGTTGCCGACCTGCGGATCGGCCGCCCCCGCGCAACGGCCCCGCCGGCGCTGGCGGACCGCATCACCGACGACCCCGGGGTGCGGGCGGCCCACGCCATGGGCAAGGCCTACCGGGACGTGATCCGGGCGTTGCGCGGTCGGCCCGGCCGGATCCCCGACCTGGTGGCGCGGCCGGCCGACGAGCGGGACGTGGCCGATGTGCTGCACTGGGCCGGCGAGCAGAACGTGGCCGTCATCCCCTTCGGGGGCGGGTCCTCGGTCGTCGGTGGCGTCGAGTACCGCGGGGACGACCACCGGGCGGTGCTGTCACTCGACCTGACCTCGATGGACCGGGTTCTGGAGATCGACACGGTCGGCCGGTCGGCCCGCATCCAGGCCGGTGCTCTCGGGCCCGTACTGGAAGCGCAGTTGCGACCGCACGGCCTGACGTTGCGCCATTTCCCGCAGAGCTTCGAGTTCTCCACACTTGGCGGCTGGCTGGCCACCCGGGCCGGGGGCCACTACGCCACCGGCCGTACGCACATCGACGACTTCGTGCAGTCGCTGCGCGTGGTCACCCCCGCCGGGGCCGGCGAGTCCTGGCGTCTGCCGGCATCCGGTGCCGGGCCGTCACCGGACCGCTTGTTCCTCGGCTCCGAAGGGGCGCTGGGCGTCATCACCGAGGCCTGGATGCGCCTGCAGGAGCGCCCGAGGTTCAAGGCGTCGGCTTCCGTCACCTTCGCGGACTTCGGCCAGGCACTGGACGCGGTGCGCACCATCGCCCAGTCCGATCTCACCCCGGCCAACTGCCGCCTCCTCGATGCCGGCGAGGCCCGGATGTCCGGCGCCTCCCACGACGGATCGGCGGTTCTGGTCCTGGGCTTCGAATCGGCCACCGCCCCCGTCGACGACCGCCTCACCACTGCCCTGGAACTGGCGCGCGCTCACGGTGGCAAGGGCCGACCGAGGAAGACGGACCCCGACGCCCCGGTCGACGCGGCCGTCAGCGCCTGGCGCTCGGCCTTCCTGCGCATGCCTTACCTTCGGGACGGCCTGGCCCGCATGGGCGCCGTCGTCGAGACCTTCGAGACCGCCGCCACCTGGGACAGGGTGCCCACCCTGATCGACGCCGTCCGCACCGAGGTCGCAGCTGCCGCCCTCAAGGCCACTGGACACCCGGCCACCGTCAACTGCCGCCTGACGCACGTCTACCCGGACGGCGCCGCCCCCTACTTCACGGTGCTGGCCGCCGGCCGGCCCGGAGACGAAGTGGCCGTCTGGGACGACATCAAGGCCGCCGCGAGCGACGTACTGCACCGCCACCGCGCGACCATCACCCACCACCACGCCACCGGCCGCGACCACCGCCCCACCTACGACCTCCAGCGCCCCCACCCCTTCACCCTGGCCCTGCACGCCGCCAAAACCGCCCTCGATCCGCACGGCATCCTCAACCCGGGCGTCCTGATCGCCTGACATGCGAGCCCGCTACGGTCCCTGACCCGACGGGGTCCTCCCCGGACCGCCCGCTCCACGAGGCCGGCTCAGTGCAGGCCTGGACCGCCATGAACGCGGAACAGCGGGGCTGTAAGGTCCAACCGGGGGTGATCGTGTGACTGACCACAGATGGGACGACGACGGTGAATTCCGCGACGCCGTCCAGGTGGCCGAACGAGCCACACGGTTCGGCTGGGCAGCGATTGCTGGCGCGGCAGGTGTGCTCGGCTGCCTACTGATCGCCATGGCTGTCACCTGTGTCGTCGCATTCATTGCGTGCCTGTACGTGGTGATGGCAATGGATTTCTAGAACTGTTGGGCTCTCACACAGGGAGCCAGAGGCCCAGGAGAGCGGCAGCTACGGAAACGAGGAAGACGTCTTCGCGCGCAGGTACTCAGGGCGGGGGCCGTTCTATTCGTCTTGCCGACAGCGAGGCTGTCAGGCTTCTTGCGGGCACTGCCCAAGCCCAGCCGCTGGACGCGGACCGTTGCCGGCAACTTCTCCGCCTTCTGCACGGCGGTGGGCCGGCGTTCGCGACCCCTGACGTGCCGGACGGCCGGAGCGCTTGCCCACGGCTGACCGCGCCCCCGTCGCTCGCCGCCGCGCTTCCGCTCATCGCCGTAGGACCCGGGCCGCGACGCAGTTGCACGAGCGCAGCGTCGGCCACGGCTACAACTCCACCGCCGCGGAGCTGGAACCAGAAATGCTGGCCACCGGTATCGCTCAGACACGGTGGTCACCGTCCCCCGCATCCGCTGAACCGACCGTCTGGGGATACGTGCGCCCCGCTCCGAGCGCGGACGCGACCCGTCTTAAGGCGGTGGTGCCCCGAACACCGGACGGTTCCGGGGGGTACGTCCGGGTCGTATGCAGAGCTGGATCGGGTAGCCGTTTCCCGACTCAGCCAGAGGGGCGCGGCGTCGCCCTCGGGGTGAGGGCGCCGTCTCTGACACTGGGGCCGGTCGGTTGTACGTGCGTCGGTCATCCGGAGGGGCGTGCCGCGCTAGCTGGTGTGCGGCGGCGTCCGGGGTGCCGTACGATAATTCGGTTCCTGTGCCGACGTGTCGGTGTCAGTGATCGGACTTCCTGTTCCTTCTGTGTCGATCTTGGGGTGACGTCCTATTAACCAGGCCATGTAGTCGTCCGTGTTCCCCACGTGCTGTGTTGTCGCACGTGTCCGGGGGCGGACGTCGCGCTGGTCTGAGTTGCGTCACCCACCCCCAGTCTTCTTTCCCGGGTGCAGCTCTGCCGTCTGCCCCGGGCTTCGGTGTTTTCCGGCCTCGGTGCGGCTGTCGGCAGGGCTCCCCGATTCCTTTGGATCAGGAGTATTCCCGTCATGTCTCCTTCCGCGCTCGGCAACGAGCCGCAGCACACCACCCAGCCCCCGACCTCCCCAGCACCTCACCGCCCGAGGAAAATGGCCCTTGCGGCCTGGATCACCCTCTTGGTACTCCTCACGGCCGAGCTGATGAACATGCTCGACCAGTCGGTGGTTCTGACCGCCCTGCCCGCGATCCAGGAGTCGACCGGCTCCGGACCGGTAGCGGTGCAGTGGCTGAGCACCGCCTATTCCCTGCCCGTCGCCGTCGGGCTGATCACCGGCGGACGGCTCGGTGACATCTACGGCCGGCGCAGGATCCTGCTCATCGGCACCGCCGTGTTCACCGTCGCCTCGTTGCTGTGCGGTCTGGCCACCGGCCCAGGCATGCTGATCGGCGCCCGCCTGCTCCAGGGCGTCGGCGTGGCCGTGATGATTCCGCAGGTCCTGGCGACCATGCACGTCACCTTCGAGGGACAGAACCGCAGCAAGGCGTTCGGTCTGTACGGGGCGGTCCTGGCCATCGCCAACGTCCTGGGCCCGGTCCTGGGAGGCGTGCTCACCCAGGCCGATCTGTTCGGGCTGTCCTGGCGGCCGATCTTTCTGGTCAATGTGCCCGTCGGGCTGGCCGTCCTCCTCCTCGGACGCACGTTTATTCCCGAATCGACGGTCCGCAAGGCCGACCGGCTTGACGTGGTCGGCATGCTGCTGTCCGGCCTGGCCATCGTCCTGGTCCTCTTCCCGCTCACCGAGGGCCACGCCCGCGGGTGGCCGCTGTGGTGCTTCGTCATGCTCGCCGCCGGCACCCTTGTCGTCGGCGTGTTCCTGCGCCAACAGTGGCACATGCAGGGCAACGCCCCGCTGGTAACCCTGCCCCTCTTCCGGGTCAGGCAGTTCTCCGGAGGCATGGCCGCGGACCTGTTGCACGGCCTGCTGTGTGGCCTGTTCTTCATGACCTGGACGCTGTACCTGCAGCGCGGACTGGGTCTGAGCCCGATCTACGCGGCCCTGGCCTTCGTGCTGCTTTCCGTGGGAGAACTGGGCGGCGCGACGGTCGCGGCGAAGACCGCAGGGCGTTTCGCCCGCCGTCTGCCGCAGACCGGAGTCCTCATCACGACCGTTGCGATGGCTGCCTACGGGCTCCAGATCGGCAGCCACCAGGCCGACCTGACCCTTCTGACGATGACTGCTCCGGTGGTCCTGATCGGCTTCGGTCTGGGCATGGTCTCCGGCCCGCTCACCGACTTGTCGTTGGCCAGAGTCCCGCACGATGACGCGGGCTCGGCCTCGGGCTTGTTCAACACCGCCATTCACCTGGGCATCGCGCTGGGCACGGCGCTGACCGCCGTGGTGTTCTTCGCCAAGACCGGCGGCTCTCCCGACGGTGCGGTCAACCGCGACGCGTTCGTCAACGTGCTGTGGTGGGTCGGCGCCCTCCTGGCCCTGATGTGGGCGCTGATGTTCAGCCTGCCCAAGCACGCGAACAGGCAGGACGACTGAACCACTCCCAGGCCCCGGCCACCACGTCGGCGGGGGCCTGGGCCCTCACCCCTCTCACGAGCTGTCGCCTTCACCGCGTGGCCGAAGCCCGACCTGGCGTCGGTGTGAGCCGACGGAGTAGCCATAAGCAGAACAGCTTCTCAGAGCTCGCGGACGTGGCCCTGAAACCTGCCCGACGGCCGACTCGTCAGCGGCGAGCTGCGTGTGACGGCCCGCAGATGTCGTTCGGGGCGCCCCCGCGGCGAGTTGGCCCCGGCGGCCGGACCGCCGTTTGCCTCGTCCATGACATGCCGCCGTACTTCTTCGCCTTCACCTCCTCCCTATCGGCGGCAACGAGGTGTTGCACGTCCCGTACGGCGAGCTGCGCGGGCCGCTGAAGCGGCTGTGTCCATCGACCGCAAGCGGGGGAGCCCGTAAGCGCTTCGCTCGGAAATGGACGATCCGTCGACGGCGCACGGGTCGAGCAGCTCGCCGGCCGGAAACGGCGGCGGGAACGGCCCTGCACCTTCGGCAAGTCCCTCCAGCGGCGTCGCAACGTCGTCGAGCGCTGCTTCCACCGCCTCAAGCAGTGGTGGGGCGTCGCCACCCGCTACGACGAGCGTCCCGGCCGCTACCTCACCGCCGCCACCCTCGCCAGCACCCTCATCCGGTTCAACACATGATCGACAAGACGGCCCCTAGGGGTGGTCCGTGCGTTGCTTGCGGTCTAGCCCGCGCCCAGTCCCTCGGCGTGGTGGCGCAGGACCAGGTCGAGCAACCCGGGGAAGTGCTCGTCGAATTCGGCGCGCCGCAGGCGGTTGAGCCGTTTGGACCCGGCGTCGCGCTGCTCCAGGAGCCCGGCCTCACGCAGTACGGCGAAGTGGCGGCTCAGGGTTGCCTTGGTGACCGGTACGTCGAAGCTCCCGCACGACCGCTCCCAGTCGCCGGCCCCGGCCAACTCGCGCACCAGCGACTGCCGCACCGGGTCGGCGAGTGCGAGCAGCGCCGTTTCCAGCGGCACGTCACCGGGGTCGGTGTGGACCGGGGGCGTGCGATGGCTGGTGGTTGCCGCTGCCCGTTGTCTGTGTGCCGTCATGGCGGGGCTGCTCCGTCCCGACTCGCTTGGTCCGTGACGTGTGACGTACACGGATTGCAGAGTGTTCGATGATCTGCGTACACTCCAGATGTTCGCTTGCAGGCGAACAGTCTATCCGGGTTAGTGGCGCGCCGCCCGACTCCCGCCCCCTCATCTGTCCTCATCGCCCGCCCGCAGGCGCGCAAAGAAGGAAACTTGTGTCACACACCCAACACCCTGCGTCCCGGCCGTGGCTGACGCTCCTCGCCTCGTGCCTCGGCTTCGTGGTCGTCATCCTGGACGTCAGTGTCGTGAACGTCGCCACCAAGGCACTCGCCGCGGACTTCGGAGGCAGCCTGTCCGGTCTGGAGTGGGTGATCAACGGCTACACCCTCACCTTCGCGGCTTTCCTCCTCACCGCCGGCGCCATGGACGACCGGTACGACCCCAGGCAGATCTTCATGTGGGGCTTCGGCCTCTTCGCCGTGACGTCCCTGGCCTGCGGCGCGGCCCCCTCGCTGGTCACCCTCATCGTCGCTCGCGTCCTCCAGGGCATCGGCGCCGCGATGATCGTGCCCTCGTCCCTGTCGATCGTGAACACCAACTTCCCCGACTCGGCCGGGCGCACGCGTGCCGTCAGCCTCTGGGCCGCGGCCGGCGGAGTCGCACTCGCGCTCGGCCCGGTCGTGGGCGGTGTCCTGGTGGACTCCCTCGGCTGGCGTTCCATCTTCTACGTCAACGTCCCCATCGCGGCCGTAGGAATCCTGCTCGTCCGGGCGTACGCGCTGCCCGCCCCCGCCCGCGACGCCTCGGTCCGCCGCTCGCTCGACCTGCCGGGCCAACTCCTCGCCGTCATCGGGCTGGGCGCCCTCACCGGAGCGATCGTGGAGGCGAACGCGCAAGGCTGGACCTCCACGCTCGTCCTGACCTGCGTGAGCGTCTTCCTGGTCTCCCTGGCCGGCTTCATCGCGGTGGAACGCCGCAGCAGCGATCCGATGCTGCCGCTCCACCTCTTCAGCCGGAAGGCGTTCAGCTCCACCTCCCTCATCGGTGTGCTGCTGAATTTCTCCTTCTACGGCCTGATCTTCGTCTTCAGCCTCTTCTTCCAGCAGGTCTGGGCGTACTCGCCCGTCGGAGCCGGACTTGCGTTCCTGCCGATGACCGCCGCCATCATGGTCGCGAACCTGGCGTGCGGGGCGCTGGTCAAGCACTACGGTGCCCGAGCCGTTCTGACTGCTGGCAACACCCTCGCCGCAGTCGGTTTCCTCGCCACGGTGCCGGCTCCCGACTCCGGTGCGTACGCGAACATGGTCGTGCAGTTCATCGTCGCCGGCTTCGGCATCGGCCTGGTCGTCCCCTCCATGACGAACGCCATGCTCGGGTCGGTGGACCCGGCCAACGCCGGAATCGCCTCCGGTGTCCTGAACGCGTCGCGGCAGTTGGGCGGGCTCATCGGCGTCGCGGTGATGGGTCTGCTCGTCGGCCAGGCGTCGTCCGGTCACTTCCTGCCCGGACTGCGGGCCGCTCTGGTCTGGGCCGTGGTCGCACTCGTGATCAACGGGGTGCTGAGCGCGGTCGGCATCCGCAGGCCCGCGGAAGCCGCCGCAACGGCCCCGGCCGCCGCCACGCCCGGAACGAGGCACACTCCCCGTGCCGTCGACGCGCGCTGAACACCGCGCCACCATCCCGCCGCATCCTTCGCCCCCCTGCGAAGGAAGGGATTGCCATGGCGAAACGTAGGGGAAGTGGCGGTGCAAGCTGTCCCGGAGTGGGCGGGACGTCGTCCCTCCGTGGCACATCGAAGCGAGTGCACCCGGACACGGATGCTGCATGCCCTGGAGAGGCTGCAGGCGTTCAGAGAATCGAACGGACCAGCCCCCTCGCAGCCACTCCCGTGGGTACCGCTCTCATCCACGAAGCAAGGCACCTGCTCAGCCTGTTGGACGCGCAGCACAATCCTGTGTCACCTGACCGGCGGCCCCCTACGACTGAGGTGGCTGCAGGTACCGGCGATGATGGTGGTCACCGTCTTGCGGACAGTGGCGATCTGCGGCGGGGCGCTTGTCCGGTCGGCGAACAGCAGGTGCGCGGCCCCGAGGAGAGGCGAATATCTGTACCGCCGATTATGCCGAGTTGATCGCTTTGTGGCATGGCGGGGCCGCTGGTCCGGCCCGCCGTCTGGGGGCCGTATTGGCCCGCCTGTCGGCCGTGCTCTTCGCTGAGCCGAACCCGGCTGTGATCAAGGCGGTGCTGTATGCCCGGGGCCGCATCCCTGCCCCGGCCGTCCGTCTGCCGCTGCTCGCCGCTTCTGGGGATGTTGTCCGCCGGGCGCTGGAGGTGGTTAGGGCTCCTGTTCACCGAGGCCAGGAAGGGGCCCTGATGTGACGTAAGCCCGCGTGGTTCCTCCCGTGGCGGCGAGTCGGCTTGTGCCCGGCGACGGTGCCGGCCACCGCCTTGCTGACGGGCGACGCCGGTCTCCTCAGAGCTGACCGGGGCGCGGCGTTGACGCGGTGAGCCTTCGCCGCACCGACCCGCGCGCATGGTGTGGGCGCGTGGGGGGTCAGGCCGGGGTGCGCAGTCCCGCCAGGAGCCGGTCGAGTGCCACTTCCGCGGCCTGGGTGTCCCCACCTCGTGCGATCCAGAGCGCGGCCTCGTTCATCGCCCCCGAGAGCAGCCGGGTCAGGGGCTGCGCCGGCTGGCCGGTGATGATGCCGGCCTCGGTGAGCGCGGTCAGGGCCTCGGCGAGGTGGCGGGCGGAGGCTTCCTCGTCCTGGGCGCGCCATTCGTCCCAGCCCAGGACGGTCGGTGCGTCGGTCAGCAGGATCTGCCGCACGGCCGGGTCGGTGCCCGCTTGGAGGAAGGCCCGGCAGCCCGCCCGCAGCTGCTCCCAGAGGTCTTCGTGCCGTTCGGCTTCGGTCGCGACCCGCTCGCCCAGTTCCTGCTGCACTTCGCGGACGACGGCCCGGAAGAGCCCGGCTTTGCTGTCGAAGTGGTGGTACGCGGCCCCCTTGGTCACCCCCGCGGCCCGCGCGACCTCGGCCAGCACCACATGGTGGTACCCCTCGGCGGCGAACCGTCGCCGTCCTTCGTCCAGCAGCGCCCGCCGCGTGGCCGCCCGCTGCTCCGCCCGGCTGACCGTCATCGTCCGCACCGCCCTTTCCCTTTCGCGTACCGGGGGTATGCTAGCGCCACGACTCACATACCCGGGGTATGTGAAAAGGGACTGGAGAACCACTGTCATGACCAGCGAACCCACGACCGTGCCCAACAGGCTCAGCGGCTTCTACCCGGTGCTCGCCAGCCGCGACGTGGCGGCTTCCCGCGACTTCTACACCCGCCACCTCGGCTTCGGAGTGACCTTCGAGGCCGACTGGTACGTCAGCCTGCGCCGCTCCGACGCCCCGCACTACGAACTGGCCCTCCTCGGCCACGCCCATCCGACCGTCCCCGAAGGCCACCGGGCCGCGCTGCAGGGCGGATTGCTGCTGAACTTCGAGGTGGACGACGTCGACTCCGAGTACCGGCGACTCGTGACGGGGGCGGGCCTGCCCGAAGTTCTGTCACTGCGTACGGAGGAGTTCGGCCAGCGCCATTTCATCATCGCCGCCCCGGACGGTGTACTGGTCGACGTCATCACCGTCGTCCCGCCCAGCAGGCAGTACGCCGCGCAGTACACCAACGCCTGACAGACGGCCGCCCTTCCCGCAGGGCGCGCACAGTGAAACCGGGCTGCCGCTGGGCGCCGCCGATCGGCAGGCGAGCGGGCGCGGCGCCCGGGCCGGCTGCCGGCCGTCTGCCGGTACGCTGCCGGCCGTCTGCCGGTACGGCGATGCGGACCACACCACGACGGCCGGAGAGCCGTGCCGGGGAGCGGCGGACGGTACGCACGCTTAAGACGCGGTGGTGAGCGTCTGGCCGCTCGGCATTCCTGCGCACTGTCCCCCCTCCCGGCGGACTGGCCCGCAGGGGCGCCGTCGTGGAACCGACCCCTGCCGGATCCCCAACCCGGGCGTCCTTGACGACCGACCCGGCCGAGTGGCGGCTGGACGGTGTACTCAACCATCCACCGGACGACATCCTCCGTTATCGGTGGGGGAGTTCGGGCATCAGAGGATTCATGGATTACTACGCGGTGGTGCGGGTCGCTGCGGGCGGCGACGGCGGCAATTTCCTCCTCATTCCGTTCCTGGGCCTCTTTCTGGTCATGGGCCTGGTCCAGGTCATACGTCCGCAACTGCTGTGGAAGATGAACAGATCCCTGCAGCGGGGCTGGGTGAAGAACCCGGACGCCACCGAGCCCACCCGCAAGGGGTACACCATGGACCGGGCGATCGGGGTGCTGGTCGTAGCCTTCGTCATATGGATGCTGGTCCGGCAGTTCTGACGCCGGTTTAGGGGCTGTCGTGGCCGGCAGGTGGCCCGTGTCCGGCTCCGCCGCTTGGTGGCGGGGCAGCCCCCGGGCTGCCCCGTGTTGCGCACAGTCAGCCGGTTTGGGGACGCCACCGGTTGTCGTGCGCGGGTTCGGTCCTGCTGTGCCACGCCAGTGCCTCGCTGATCGGGCGGGGGCGGTTTCGGGTGGCCAGGGCCGGTGCCTTGAGCATGCCCCCGGCCGTATGCGCAATGGTCGCAGCCACTTCGCTGGCGGGTCTGGACGGGCTGCGACGCCCCTTGTGTCGGGGGAACGCGTCATCCCCGAGCGCACGGCTTCCCACCGGGAGGATCTGGTGGTGCTGCCCCTGCGCCCATGATGCCCATTGCTCGGCCGGACCCGGGAGAACGTCCGAAAGCGTGAGTGTCCAGCGTCGATGTCGGTGTTACCCGGGGAGCAGCCGAGCGGCGCCCGCAGCTTGCGGCGGACCACGGACCACGGACCACGGCCACGCTTCGCTGGAGCCGTCAGCCTCTGGACTTCCTACCGGCGCCTGGAGGATCCTCGCAGGGTGTTCTCTCGCGGAAGTGCCGTGCAGAACGAAGCGGTCGGTCGTCAGATGACAGCCTTTTTCCAGCAGCTTGATCGCAGCAAGCGTGGTGATCCGGAAGCCGTGGCACAGGCGTATGGCCGCTATGTGCTGCGTGCGTCGTGGGTGCGTGATGAGGTGACGCTGCGGGACCGGCGCAGGTTGGAGGGTGTTCCCTTCTGCGTCGGGCTGGCCGCCCGGCAGCGGGACTTCACCCGGCTGACGCAACGGGTACCCCTTGTCTCGGACACGTTGCTGCTGTCGCACAGCGGTAACGGCAACTTCATCCGGCTCGGCGCCGTGGGAGGGGGTGACAGTCAGCCGTTCGACCCGGTGGACGCGGTGCCGCTCGGTGCGGCCCAGTCCCGGCCGCCGGCTGCGGAGCCGTACGGCATGTTCTGCCCGGATCCCGGCAAGCTGGGACGCTGGGTGCTGGAGGCGGAGCCGCTGTTGCGGGCAGGGCTGGTGTGGTATCTGCCGACGTACGGCCGCCCCGGGAACGACCGCCGGGGACACCGGCGAACACGCGGCCCGTACACGGGACCATCCGCGGTCGATTTCCTGGTGCGCAACGGCCGTGCTGTGGAGACAGCCACGGCGCGGCCCCTGACGGGCCCCCTGGTGCGCCCGGTCCTGGAGATCGATCTGCCGTTCCTGGCCGGGGTCGGGCTGCGGGACTTCGCTCAGATCACCGTTGAGGAGTTCGATTCCTACACAGCGTTCCGCGCCTTCCTGCGCCTGGCGTTGCTGCGCATGGACGACGCCATGGACTGCGTGCAGTCCGAACGTGCCCTCTACGTACTGTCGCAGGAGATCAGCGAGCACGTACACGGCCTGCGGGCACAGATGACGCAGGCCCGGCGCACGCGGGCCCTCGCCACCACGGGCGCGGTGGTGGGAACGACCGGAGCGGTCCTTGTCGCGGTGTATGGACCTGCTCTGGAATCAGCACTCACGGTCCTCGGCGGAGGCGGCGGCGTCCTGGGTGTCCTGGGCGCCCTGGTCGCGGAGAAGGGCAGCCGCAGGCCCACCCACAATCCCTGGTACTACGTCTGGGCCCTGCAGAGAAAATCCACCGGGCGCCGCTGAGCTGGATTCTCCGGCTGCAACCAACGCCGGAGCGATCCACCGTGCCCGGGGTGGACACGATGGCCGCCCTCTTGCACACCTGCTTCCCCGGAAACGGACAGGACCTTGGGCGTTACGTCATCGGCCTCGGCCGCATCGAAAGGGGCGGTGGCCGTCCTGCATCAGCCCAAGGTCCTGTCCGCCGCAGCTCCCGGTCACCGCCTTGATCGAGGGCTGTCCGTTGTGAAGGGCCGCCGGCGCAGCGTGCGGCCTTACCGCCCGGGGTGGTTGAACCGTACCTCCGGGTTGTCCGCCGCGGGGCCGTCGAGGAGCGGCTGGGGCCGGCCCCGCAGGTGCAGGTCGAAGAAGGCACCCGTGTAGGTGCGCACCACGCCGATCGCGCGTGCGGCCGGGATCGTCGGCTGCGCGTCCGGGTACGGCACGCGCAGCTGGTCGAAGAGGACGGGCACGTCCGAGAAGGTGAAGTGGTGTGCTCCCGTCACCGCGAGCCACCGCTTCCACCCGTCCAGGTTCCGCCACGCGGCGTCCCAGGTCGCGTCCTCGCCTCCCGGCTGGTGGGCGGCGTCGTCCGTGCCGAACATCAGGAACGGCCGTCCACCGAGCCCCTGCTCCGGTACGGGGTCCCCGAAGGCGCCGTCCATGTTGACGCCCGCCCGGACGCGGTGATCGTTCGCCATGACGGAGGCCGCCGCGGCACCGCCCAGCGAGTGGCCGGCGGCCCCGATACGCTGCCGGTCGATGAGGCCGGCGTATCGCCACGCCGGGCGCGGGCCGGTCAGCCGGTCGAGAACGAACGACAGGTCCCGTCCGCGGTTGACGGTCGCCTTGCGCATGTCCTCTGCTGTCTCGGCCTTCCGGCACGCCACACAGGTCAGTACGCGCCCGCCGGGGAACACCGTCCCCGACGACTCGTAGGCGTGGTCCACCGCGGCGACCACGTAACCGCGGCTCGCCAGGTCCTCGGCGAGCGTGGTCAGGGTGAACCGGGGCGCCCCGAAGCCGGGGGAGAGGAGCACCAGCGGATGCTTCCCGGGCTGCGGGCGGGCGTGGAGGGAGCTGTGGGAACGCGTGGCGCTCAGCGTCTCCACGACCGCCTCCTCGCGCACCCCCACCTCCGCGAGGAGCAGCTGCGCCTCGCGCCGGTCCGCGTACCGGGAGGGTGCGGCCGCCGTGGAGCGCGCGGGGTAGTACAGGTCCACCATCAGCTCGCGCCGGCGCTCGGGCATCCAGAGGTCTGGCCGCGAGGGGTCCACGAGGTGGAGAGCCGAACGGCCCACCTCCGCCCGGCCCGTGGGCTCGGGCAGCAGCACACCGGTGGCCGCGGGGCGGGCGGGGCCGGAGGCGGGAGCGGTCGTGGCGGCGGCGGCGGATGCCGGGACGGCCGGAGCTTGTGCGAACGCCGCCGGAGCGGCTGTGGCCAGGGTGAGGAGGGCGACGACCGCGGCGGTCGCCGGGCGCAGTGTGCGTGACGTCTTCATGGAAGTGACGGTAGAAGCGCGCGGGCCGGCCGTCATCGGCCGCTGGTCTCCCTCCGGTACGACCACAGGTGGATCTTCCGTGTCCGTCCCGGCTCAACCACGTGGGTCGGAGGCGAGTTGCTTTCAGACCCGGCGCTGCAGCCCGGGATCCGCATCACAGCCGGGTGCCTACCCAGCGGAAGCATCAGCCCGGTGGATCGCCCTCGAGCAGGGCACGGGTTCAGTCCACCTCGACGCCGTCACCGCCGGCCTCACCATGCCCTGGTGTTCCGGCGCCGTCGAAGGACACATTCACCGGGTGAATATGCTCAAGCGAGCCATGTACGGCCGAGCCTCGTTCGACTCCTCGGACCTGGATTCTCACCCAGCCAGGGAACTGTGACTCGTGCCGCGCCTCATGCGACGAGCCTGGTGGCAAAGGCCGCTGTGTCAGCGATCCTGGGCCGGGTGGCGGGTCTCCTGGCTGCCTAGGGCGTGTTTCGAAAGTCCCGTCTGGCCGGGAACGCCCGGCACGCACGCTCGCGGCGTTGTCGGCCGTCGGCGCAGCCCGCTGCGCTCTCCGACCTCCGCCTTGCGATCGCACGCCCCAGACGCCCCCGGCCCCGCCCTCCGGGCGGACGACGCTACTTTCGAAACACACCCTAGTAGGGGTGGGGGCGCTGGGCCTGGGAAGCCGCACGATCTTGGAGCCTGCAGGACTCACCGGCCCGGGCGCCCCCCGGAGGAAGCCGCGGTGAGATCGGACCGTTCACAGCCTGCCAGGCGAAGGACTGTTGCGCAGCCCCTCTCCGGTCTGACAGGGCCGGTATGGAGATAGCCGCATGACGATCGCGGCGGGTGCTTTCCCCAGGAGCTTCGAAGGCCGTGTCTGAGGGCACAGTCACTCCCTGGAGGTGGCCGGCCGGTCCCCGTCGTCGTTTCCGCCCAGCAGCACCAAGGCCTTTGCCTGCCACAGCGATGAGCCCGTCTCTCGTGGCCAGGTCATGCCCGTGTACGTCCTACCTGCATGTGGATGTGGTTCTGGTGAGCTGCGCGCAGGTGGGGGTCTCCCCCGTAGTCGGGGTAGATGACGAATCCCGAGCCCCCAAGGTCCGGCACGGGCCACTTGTTTCCGACGCCGATGCCGTTGGCCTCACATTCGAACGTCGCGTACCGGAAGGCGGTGGAGAAGAGGGAGAAGGCCAAAGGGTCGACGGAAGGCGATATCCGCACGCTGGGCCCGTTGGGCAGGGAGCCCCAGTGTGTCTGTACGGACCTGTGGAACGAGGTGCCGGCTACCTTGCCGACCAGGCCGGAGAAGTCGAGGGCGCGCCCCTGGTTGTGGCAGTCATTGGGCGGTCCGGAACCGTGGCCGATCCCGAGGTGAAGAACCTCCGCGACGTCCGGTGCGGAGGAGTTGAGCCACCTGGTGAGCCGGTAGAGCGCCATGAGCATCCGCTGGTCGATGTTGTCCATGACGTCGGCGCTGGGAGCGATCTCGTTGGTGTAGCGGATGCCATCGATCCGTGGGGGCTTCACAGCGACGCGCTGGTCTGGTTTCGGGGAGACGACACCTGCGGGGCCGTCCACGAAGGGCGGGCTTTTGAGGGTGAGCTTGCCGCGCCGGATCAGGTCCGCCAGCAACCCGTTGGCTTGGGGGGCCGTGAGAAGCCTCGCGGGCTGGAGCGCTCCTGCGGGTGTGGTGGGGTGGAACGTCGAGAGGGCGCCGCTCTCGGTTACGCGATCCTCGTCCACATCGAAGCGCTGGTAGGTGTGGTTGTGGAAGAAGTAGGCGAAGCGCCCCCCTGGGTAGAGGGCAGCGTCCAAGCCGGCCGTGAAGACCCCGGGCCAGGCTGAGGCGATCTTCCGTGGGTACGCAGGGTCGACCCGGTCGGCAGTGATGTCGTAGCGGAGGTAGGAATCACCTTTGAAGAGGTAGAGCTTGCCCGTTCCCCAGTTCATGGCGGCGTCGATGCCGGCCTGCCAATTCATGCCGCCGCGTGACCCATCGGGGAGGCCCGGCCAACTGGGTGCCAGGGGGAGGGGGTGGCCGTCCGGCGGCCTGTACGCGGGGTCGACGCGATCCTTGGACTCGTCGTATCGGACGTACGTCGAACCGAGGAAGGCGTAGGCCTTGCCGGCTCCCCACCAGACGAAGGCGTCAGGTGATGTGGCCAGCCCGTCCCACGCAGCGATGGGCCTGCCGCTGGCTTCGAGGTTGCCTGTGATCCCGTCGTACCTGTCGTAGTGGTTGTCGTCGAAGAAGAGGTAGACCTTGTCGTTGGGCCAGGCAATGGCGGACTTGAGCGCGGACACAGTTCCTCCCAGCTTGTGCTTGGCCGCGGCCTGATATCGCTGGCTCCTACGCCCGCGGCCGGTGCATTTGGGGTGACAGCCAGCTGATCCGTCGAGAAACGGGTCACAGCGCCTCGCCTTCTGACACGCCAGCGACGGAGTCGTCGCACTGCTCCGGATCCACGCAGGGCCCCGGGTCACCCGGGTCGTGTCTGTTTTGACCTCCGATCTCGTGCTGCCGCCATTTGATGACGCCGTCCTCTTTGTAGGGGGACTTGATGAAGAAGGGCCTGTAGGGGACGGCTCGGTCGATCGAGCCCTGGAGGGGCAGTTTGAGTCTCATGGGTGTCTCCAGCACAGGCGCACCCCGGGGGCCTGGTCACTGAGGCCGAGGTGCCCATGGTTGGTCGCTCGGACGGCGGTCCCGCGCGGGCGGTCGAGGCGCACTGCCTCGCGCCTACGCGGGACCTTCAGGTCAGATATCGAGGATCCGGGTCAGCGTCTTGAAGAAGTTGCTCGGCTCGACGCCGGGGCTGGTGCCGGGGGAGTGGGCTGTGGTGGCGCCGGTGCGGTCGATGGGCGGTGCCTGTCGGGGCATCGCCAGGCCGGAAGGCTTCTGCCGCCTGTCCGTCACCCGTTCGGTCTGCTTGCGCATGGTCGTTCCCTTGGGGGATTAGGGCTTTGTGGGCAGTCAGCGGCGGTCCGTTGCGAGGGGCGACGGCACCGCCGCCGGCTGTCTCGTGTCGCCTCAGATGGGCAGCAGCTTCGAGAGCATCGAGGTGAGGAAGCCGCTCGGCTCGACGCCGGGGCTGGTGCCGGGGGAGTGGGCTGTGGTGGCGCCGGTGCGGTCGATGGGCGGTGCCTGTCGGGGCATCGCCAGGCCGGAAGGCTTCTGCCGCCTGTCCGTCACCCGTTCGGTCTGCTTGCGCATGGTCGTTCCCTTCGTCCGATACTGCGGAAGGCTGGAGCCTTCCCCTGGTTCATCCGAGTGCGTACGAGGCAGCGGCGGCCCTCTTGCATGTGGCATCGGTGCGGATTCCATGACCGACTCACACGTAGGCGCCTTTGGACGCGTAGCACATCTGCCGGGCCAGTCCCTTCATCTGGCTACAGCGAGCTGCTGCTTCTACGCCCGGGCCCGCCTGCGCGCCTGCCGCCACCCCAGGGGTGGACTCTCGATTCACCGGGCGTGCCTGCAGTGGCAACGCCATGCTGGAGTGCTTGTCTTTGCCGTTCATCACGAGCTTCTTTCGCTTTCGCGTGAGGAGGCGAGCGGTGTTACATGTCACCGAGGAACGTCCGGGTCGGCACCAGGCTCACACCCGGGAGGTCGCTGACATCGATGGTGTAGACGTAGGTAACCCTGGCTCTTTGGTCGTTCTCCGGGTCTATGAAGCTGATGTAGACGTCTTGGCAGTCCGAATTGGGACGGCTGAACGGGCTCTTGGAGACGGTGATGCGATCCAGCGTGTACAGGCGGTCTTCCGGCCCAGGAACGTGCTTGGCTGACAGCAGCCCCTGCATGATGTCGCTGCCGAACTGGTAGGCGTTGGTGCCGGCATAGTTCAGTGCCCTGTCCGCAGAGCTCTGCCCGAGGTTGCGGAACTGGTTGTACAGCTTGTCGAAAAGCGCGCGGATGGTCTTCTCGAGGTTGGCCTTGTCGATCCTGACGTCCCGCTCCTTGGCGTCATCGAGGACGCTGTCAGTCACCGAGTGCACCAGCTTGGCTTCATTCCAGGTTGCGATGCCACGGCTCTGTACTTCCAGAACGGGCAGTGTCATCCCGTTGAACAGCCGTGCGGTGCGGTCGGTCAGCACCCCTGGGATGGAGACCCGTGAGACGTACTCGTTGATCTCCTGCCGAGGCCGGGACTGTCCCCAGACTGCGTCGCGCAGCACCTTGTAGACGTGCGAGACCGGAGGGTACCAATGCTCGGACAGCGAAGTGGGCGGCTCTGGAGACGCTCCGGGCATGCGCGGCTGCCTGTACGTGGCATCCGACTCGTCCGGCGCGGGGGGCACGGGCCCTCCCCATTCCATGCCCACCGCGGGCTCGGCTTCGAGGACGTAGGCCGGCATCTTGTCGATCTCGAGAGTGAAGTGCAGCTTGCCGCACTCCCAGGGAGCCGCGGACAAGTAGTCGCGCATCTGCCCCGGGTCATACACGTTGGCCGGGTAGACGACCGGGCCGTCAGGACCGGGCACTTCGACGTCCGGCATCTCCTGGCGGAAGGAGTCACGACGTGCCTCGGTTCCGAAGTCGTAGTTGATGGTGCCGATGACATACACCAAGGGGCGTGGGCCGTACTGGGTCGCTGAGCACGCGGGGCGCACGCCTCCGGCCGGCAACGGTGGTCCGGCCGCCATGGTGGGAGCAGCGGGAACCGCCCCTGACGTCGTGCCGGGGCCGGGAGGCGTGGCGGCGGCGTGGAGCGAAGCCTGACGGACTTCGTCGACGATGGCCGCATCGTCGTGCTGCTCAAGCAGAGGTTGCTCGTTGTTCGCCGGCGCTGCGGCCCCGTGTGGTGTGGTGTCGCCTGCGCAACCGTTGCAAGTACAGGACGGGCGCAGGCCGTCTGACGGTACGGACCCCTGTTGCGGCGACGGGCTTGCGATCTCCGCAGGAGCGCCGAGTTCCTGTGACGGCGCGGCGGGAGGGCCTGTGGTTTCCATGGAGGTGGCTTTCTGGCTCGTGGTGGTGTGGGTAGCCCTCTGTGAGGGCTGGACGCCCGCGGTAGCGAGCTGAGGCAGCTGCTGTGGTGCGCCTATGCGGGTTTGGTCTCTCTGAGCCGCTTCTTCGCGTGCCACCGGCGTGTGGTGAGCGACGATCGACTGATAGGCAAGGGCTGCGTTGAGGTGCCCGCCCAGATGGCGGCGGCACTCAGCGTTCTCGTCAGGCAGACACGCCGGGGGAGTGGCCGTCTGCAAGATCAGCCGCCCCACGGCCTTCGGATTCGCCTCGCGACCCGATCGGACCTGTGCCGACACCAGCAGGCCGGCTACGCCCGCGACTGCCGGTGTGGCGAAACTGCTTCCCGTCAACAGGCGGTGGCCACCGCCGGGGACGGCGCCGTCGATGTCCTCCCCGGGCGCCAGGACGCCGTTGCGCTGGTAGACCGCGCCCCAGTTGTTGAATTCAAGAGGTGCCCCCACGGCGGATGTCGCACCTACGGACAACACGCTCGGCACAGCAGCGGGTACTTGCAGGCAGTCACATCCGTCGTTGCCCACCGCCGAGACGACGAGGACACCGAGTTCCTCGCAGCGCTGCAAGGTGTGGGCCAGCAGATGATCCGCCTGCCCATCGGCCGTGCGCTCACCGCCGCTGATGTTGATGACGTGCGCTCCCTCCTGCACGGCGCGCTCTATGGCCCGTGCAAGATCCACTTGCGGAACGCGATCCGGGCTCAGGTCACGGAACACGGGAAGGATCAGCCCGCGGCACCGTGGAAGCATGCCTGTGATCGGACTGGTCCCCTGGCCGAAGAGCAGGCTGGCCACATGCGTGCCATGCACCGACATGGGCCCCTGCCCGGCGGGCTCGCGCACGAGCGTGTCGATCTGCGTGACGTCGGCGCCCTGGAAACACGGGTGCGTGAGGTCGACCGGCCCGTCGAGCACGGCGACGCACACCTCGGAGGTTCCGAAAAGATCCTCCTGGGGGACTGCCACGTCCCTGAGTACCGAGCGGATCTCCATGGCGCCTTCTTTCAGATCACCTGGCCGGTGGTTTCCTGCCGGAAACTCACACGTCTGACACTCGGGCAAGCGCGTTGGCCCAACGTTGCCCGACCGCTCGAATGCGTTGCGGAAGCGTTGCTGAGATGCCCCCCAAGCGTTCCTGCCGCTGGACAGCCCTTCGCCTGCTTAGGCCAGCGGCTACCCGCCGCAGTGTCTGACCCCGTGCTCGATTCACATGCGCATGCGATATGCACTTGGTAGTTGCACAGTGGGGGTTGTGTCTGCGAAAGCCGTTCTCAAGCTGCTGAGTGGTTTCGACTTCATCTATGACGGTGGTCGGGTCACCTTGCCGCTGGCCGCGCAGCGACTGTTGGCGTTCCTGGCCCTGCAAAGTGATGGGATGCACCGAACCGTTGCCTCCGAGCAACTGTGGCCGGACTGCGACCCCTCCAGAGCCGGCGCGAATCTCCGCTCGGCTCTGTGCCAGGCCAGACGAGCACGTACAGCAGCGGTGATCGAGATAGCAGGGCCGCGCCTGCATCTGGCCCACACCGTGAGGGTGGACCTGCACGAGACATGGGCTCAGGCCCGCACCCTCGCTGAGCGTGCCTCGCCGCTGCCCGCAGCACCCGACGTCATTGTCGGCGCACTAGGCCGTGAGCTCTTGCCGTGCTGGACAGACGATTGGCTGACCCTGGAACGCGAACGGTGGGACCAGATGCGCGTGCACGCCCTGGAAAGCCTGGCGCAGCGAATGCACGACGAACAGCAGTACCTCGCAGCGCTCGAAGCCGCTCTTGTCGCCGTCGCCATCGACCCCGTTCGCGAGACTGCTCACCGGATCCTCATCGAGGTGCACATCGCTGAGGGCAACCACGCCTGCGCCGTGAAGACATACCAGGAATACCAGGCGTTCCTGCAGCGGGAACTCGGGGTGTTTCCCTCACCACAGATGATGAAAATCGTGCAGGACATCGGGATCCCCGTTCCCCCGCCAGCCGACCTCAGTCCGCCGGCAGCAGTGGCACAGGCCAGGACCCGCACAGGAGCCCGTTCCCGCACACTGGCGTAAGGAATCAGTGCCCGTTTCTCAAGTCGCTGAAGTGATCTTCTGGCGGGCCTAGGCAGTCTCGTTTGGATCATGAAGGTGAGCTGTTGCTCGGTAAGATTGATGTCCGAGGGAGAACGAGGGGGTGCGATGACGCTCGTCATCGAGCTGCGGCGCGGGGTCTCAACCGCTCGGACCGGACGGAAGGCAGGACCGCGTCCCGCAGCAGGGGCACTTGAGCGGATAGTCGTCGATGGTGAGCTCTGGGCGGCCCTGGAAACGTTGGGCCGACACCGGCTGCCCACCCTGGCTGACGTCGATCCGTACGGGGAGACCCTGCTGCGGGGTGAGGCAGTGGACCAGATGGTGCGGGAACTTGAAGGTTCAGATCTTGCTCGGCTGCGAGGCGCTGAGAGCCAGGCCGTCTCGACTCTACTGGCCTGGGGCCTGCGTTGTCGCTCTGACAAAGAACTCCGCATTGCCTTCTCGGGGGATTAGTCCGCCACTCTCCGATCATCTGATCGTTGGTCGGGCATGCCGTTGACTGACGCGCAGTGGGCGAGGATCGAGCCGTTGCTCCCGGACCGGACACCGAAGCGGGGTGGCCGCTGGCGGGATCACCGGCAGGTGATCGACGCGATTGCCTTTGCTCCCGGACCGGACACCGAAGCGGGGTGGCCGCTGGCGGGATCACCGGCAGGTGATCGACGCGATTGCCTTCAAGTTCCAGACCGGAACGCAGTGGGTTCACTTGCCGGAGAAGTACGGCAACTGGCGAGGCGTCTACAACCGACTGCGGATGTGGGCCATCGACGGTACCTGGCAGCGGGTGTTCACCGCGCTGATTGCCCAGGCCGACGCCGACGGCGACCTCAACTGGGCCGTCTCGGTGGACTCCACCATCGTCCGCGCACACCAGCACGCAGCCGGAGGCGGCCGGGGGGCGAGCCCGCAAAAAGGGGCACCGATCAGCGAACCGGACAACCACGCCATCGGCCGGTCTCGCGGCGGACTGACGACAAAGATCCATCTGGCTGCCCACGCACTACCCCGACCGAAGCGGCAAGGTCCTCCTCAACGTCGCCTTCGCGCCCGCCGCACACACCGCCCTCAGGGCAGCGGCCGACCAAGCAGCACAAACACCTCAGCGCTTCCTGGAGCTGGCCATTCACCGGGCACTGGCCCAGCACGCCGACGCCGAGGCCGACCGCCTCGAACGAGCCCTGCAGCACCTGCTCGCCCACACCACCCCAGCCCATCTCCTCGCGGCCGTCGGGCACTGCCTGACCCGCACCTCCGGAGCCGCGCCATGCTGAACCCGACCGACGAACAGGCTGCCGCGGCCGACGCCTTCCACGCCGGCGAACACCTGGCCCTGCAAGCCGGCGCGGGCACCGGCAAGACCACCACCCTGACCCAGCTCGCCCACGCCACCCAGCGCCGCGGCCGCTACCTCGCCTACAACCGGGCCATCGCCCAGGACGCCACCAGGCGCTTCCCCAAAAGCGTCCTGTGCAAGACCGCCCACGCCCTGGCCTACGCCGCCGTCGGTCACCGCTGCGCCAGCCGCCTGGGCGCCCCCCGCCGCCCCGCCTGGCAGACCGGCCAAGCGCTCGGCATCACCAAAGCCATCCGCGCCGGAGAACGCGACCTGTCCCAAAAGACCCTCTCCTATGTCACCCTGCGCACCGTGGCCCGCTTCTGCCACACCGCCGACGCGACGATCACCCGCCACCACATCCCCCAGCTGCGCGGCCTGGAAGAGCCCGGCCTGCACGCGCAACTCGCCGCGCACCTTGTCCCGTTCGCCCGCAAGGCATGGCTGGACCTGCAACACCCCGACGACGGCGCCGTCCGCTTCGACCATGACCACTACCTCAAGATCTGGGCCCTCACCCAGCCGAAGATCGACGCCGACTTCCTGCTCCTCGACGAGGCCCAGGACACCAACCCCGTCGTCGAGAAGATCTTCCTTGCCCAACGCGACCACGCCCAGCTGGTCATGGTCGGCGACTCCGCTGAGGCCATCTACCACTGGCGCGGCGCCAAAGACGTCATGGCCGGCTTCGACGGCACCCAGCTTGCCCCTTCCCGGTCCTTGCGCTTCGGCCCCCGCCTCGCCGAGGAAGCCAACCGCTGGCTGTACCTGGCCGACGCCCCCATCCGTCTCACCGGCGCCGACACCGTGCCCACCGAACTCGGCCCCGTCACCCGGCCTGACGCGGTCCTGTGCCGTACCAACGTCGGCGCCATGGCCCAGGTCATGGAGCTGCTGTCCGACGGACACCGGGTCGCGCTGGCCGGGGGAGGAGACAGCCTGCGTGCTCTGGCCCTGGCAGCCCGCGACCTCAAAGAAGGACGCCGCACCACCCACCCCGAACTGGTTCTGTTCACCACCTGGGGCGATCTGCAGGACTACGCCGCCTACGACCCCGCCGGCCGCGATCTGCAACCCCTGGTCGACCTGGTCGACACCCACGGCGCGGACGCCATCCTGGCCGCCGTGGCCCATCTCGCGCCCCGAAGACCAGGCCGAGGTGACCGTCTCCACCGCGCACAAGGCCAAAGGCCGGGAATGGGCGCAGGTGAAGATCGCCGACGACTTCACCCCACCCTCCGACGGGCCGCCGCACGACACGGGGCAGGGAACCGTCCGCCGGATCGACGACAAGGAGGCCTGCTTGGCCTACGTAGCCGTCACCCGTACCCGGCACCGCCTCGACATCGGCGGCCTGTCCTGGATCAACGAGCATCCGCAAGAAACATCGGCCGATCCTCAGCCACCGCGGTGGTGCCCAGGGCGGGTTCCGGGCCTTTGGAGCCTCCGCCGGGAAGATGCACGGGGAGCAGCGTTACGGATTGCAAGGGACGGGCGGCTGCCTCTGTCGGTGACGGCGCAGGCGAGAAGCCCTCAATGGCAGCCCGCTGTCCACAGACAGCCCCCGGCAGGCTTCTTGAGCTATGGACATCAGCTCGCCGGGGCATCGCCCGGAACAACAAGAAGACGCCGCGCTGCGAACGCCACGACACCCTCCTCCAGGCCGAGGAGCTCAGCGAGTTCGCGGCCCGGTTCCCGGCCGGCCACCAGGCGCAGATGGCGTTCCTCCTGGCCAGCTACGCCGGCAACGTCTCCCTGGTCGCCGCGCTCTTGGGCACTGGAGGGCGTACGGTGCGCCGCCACTGCCGTGGGTGGCCGCCACCGCCCGGGCTCCGGCTGCGCCGGGCCCTGCACCGCCGTGTCGTGGACCTCGTGTGCCCGCGGTGCCTGTCCGATCGTGCGGTGGAACAGGCGCGCCAGGCGAATCGGGAAGCCCGGCGCGCGGCCCGACGGCTTCCGCGTGATCCCGGCGGCATGGATCGCTGACACACCGGATGCCCGAGAACCTTCAGCTCCCTCAGAACGCTGAAAGCTTTTCTGCATTGATGATAGTGAAAAGCTGATGAAGATGCGTAAGTTGCATGGATTCAGGTAAGATGGTGGTATGGGATTGCGCTTGGAGGAGTCGCTGCGGCTGGCGGTGGCCGCGTTGATGCAGGTAACGGGGTGAATCGCAGCGGTCGGTCGCAGGGGTGCTGGGACTGACGCAGACACAGGTGTCGCGCCGGCAGTCGGGCACCATCTCCTGGAGCCTGCGC